>NZ_JARJHW010000027.1:0-55205 GCF_040560175.1 Streptomyces panacea | reverse complement strand
GACTCGCCACAACCACCAGGAACGGGGCCGGAGTTCAGTGGCTCCCGACAACTCTCCGCGTCAAGGCTTGCGCGACGACGGTGGCACCCGCAGCCGCGGCAAGTCCCATCGCGACGTCGCGTGCCCGGGGGACGGCTTCAGCACACCGGCCCGCCTCAGCACCAGACCGTTCAGTCCGAAACCGTCCAGCGCGCCCTGGTAGAAGCCGGACCCCCCGTACGGTGCCCGCGACGGCGGCGGAACCGACGAACGGGGCCATCACCCCGACAGACGGGGCGGGGCGCAGACACGCTACGTGTCCGCGCCCCGCCCCGGGGAAAGCAACTCAAGCACCGTGCTCGCGAGTTGGCGGGCCGATCACGTCGCGACGAGGCGCCGGCCTCAGCGACTCGCACGCCCCGCGTACCTCACGCGTCGAGCGACGTCATCACGTGCTTGATACGTGTGTAGTCGTCAAAGCCGTACGCCGACAGGTCCTTGCCGTAGCCCGACTTCTTGAAGCCGCCGTGCGGCATCTCGGCCACCAGGCAGATGTGCGTGTTGATCCACACACAGCCGAAGTCCAGGTTCTTGGACATGCGCATCGCGCGCCCGTGGTCCTTGGTCCACACCGAGGAGGCGAGCGCGAACTCGACCCCGTTCGCGTACTCCAGCGCCTGCGCCTCGTCCGTGAACGACTGCACCGTGATGACGGGCCCGAACACCTCGTTCTGGATGATCTCGTCGTCCTGCTTGAGACCCGAGACGACGGTCGGCGCGTAGAAGTACCCCTTGTCACCGACACGGTGACCGCCCGCCTCGACCTTGGCATGGGCCGGCAGCCGCTCGATGAAGCCCGAGACGTGCTTCAGCTGGTTGGCGTTGTTCAACGGCCCGTACAGCACGTCCTCGTCATCCGGACCACCGGTCTTGGTGTCGGCGGCGGCCTTGGCGAGCTCGGCCACGAACTCGTCGTGGATCGACTCGTGCACCAGGACGCGGCACGCCGCCGTACAGTCCTGCCCGGCGTTGAAGAAGCCGGCCACCGAGATTTCCTCGACAGCCTTGGCGATCGCCTCGCTGTCGAGGTCCTCGAAGACCACGACGGGCGCCTTGCCCCCCAGCTCCAGATGCACGCGCTTGACGTCCCTCGACGCGGACTCGGCGACCTGCGTCCCGGCCCGTACGGAGCCGGTGATCGAGACCATCGCCGGAGTCGCGTGCTCCACCATGGTGCGCCCGCTGTCGCGGTCGCCGCAGATGACGTTGAAGACGCCCTTGGGCGCAATCGCGCCGATGATCTCCGCCATCAGCAGCGTGGAGGCCGGGGTGGTGTCCGACGGCTTCAGTACGACGGTGTTGCCCGCCGCGAGCGCCGGGGCGAACTTCCACACGGCCATCATCATCGGATAGTTCCACGGTGCGACCTGCGCGCAGACGCCGACCGGCTCACGCCGCACGAAGGAGGTGAAACCGTCCATGTACTCGCCGGCCGAGCGGCCTTCGAGCATCCGCGCCGCACCCGCGAAGAACCGGATCTGGTCCACCATCGGCGGGAGTTCTTCGGTGCGGGTCAGTTCGAGCGGCTTACCGGTGTTCTCCGACTCGGCGGCGATCAGGTCCTCGGCGCGCTCCTCGAACGCGTCCGCGATCTTGAGCATCACCTTCTGGCGTTCGGCCGGAGTGGTGTCGCGCCAGGCGGGGAACGCCGCGGCGGCGGCCTCCATGGCGGCGTCGACGTCGGCCTGGCCGGAAAGCGGGGACGTGGCGTAGGCCTCGCCCGTGGCCGGGTTGACCACCTCGATGGTCCGCCCGTCGGCGGCGTCCCGGAACTCCCCGTTGATGTAGTTACGCAGACGGCGCAGCTCGGTGGTCACTGCCACCCCTCCTTACAGATGTCATGCCGGATGTGTCCGATGGGTGAGACACCCACCTTAAGCGTTCTGCCGACGCTTTCGACAGACCTGACCCCTCCCAACTTCGGATTCAGTCATATTCTGACCCACGTACAACGAATTTCATCGCTTTGGGGTTGCAAGACAGACGAGTCGCGGTGCACAGTGAGCCGGTGGCCAGTCGCAGCGCAGACCCCAGGAACGGGAACGGATCGTCGTCGACGATCGACGCCGTGTCCCTCGCGATCATCGAACAGCTTCAGGAGGACGGCCGGCGCCCCTACGCCGCGATCGGCAAGGCCGTGGGCCTCTCCGAGGCGGCCGTACGTCAGCGCGTCCAGAAGCTGCTCGACCAGGGGGTCATGCAGATCGTGGCCGTGACCGACCCGCTGACCGTCGGTTTCCGGCGCCAGGCGATGGTCGGCATCAATGTCGAGGGCGACCTCGACTCCGTGGCCGACGCGCTCACGGAGATGGACGAGTGCGAGTACGTGGTGATGACCGCGGGCTCCTTCGACCTGATGGTGGAGGTCGTCTGCGAGGACGACGACCACCTGCTGGACGTCATCAACAAACGGATCCGCGCGCTCCCCGGCGTGCGCTCCACCGAGAGCTTCGTCTACCTCAAGTTGAAGAAGCAGACCTACATGTGGGGAACCCGATAGCCGTGAGCAAGGACCTCTCCAAAACCGCTTACGACCACCTGTGGATGCATTTCACCCGCATGTCGTCGTACGAGAACGCACCCGTGCCCACCATCGTGCGTGGTGAGGGCACCTACATCTACGACGACAAGGGCAAGCGTTACCTGGACGGCCTCTCCGGCCTGTTCGTGGTCAACGCGGGCCACGGGCGCCACGAGTTGGCCGAGACCGCCTACAAGCAGGCTCAGGAACTCGCCTTCTTCCCCGTGTGGTCGTACGCCCACCCGAAGGCGATCGAGCTGGCCGAGCGGCTGGCCCACTACGCGCCCGGGGACCTCAACAAGGTCTTCTTCACCACCGGCGGCGGCGAGGCGGTCGAGACCGCCTGGAAGCTCGCCAAGCAGTACTTCAAGCTGACAGGCAAGCCCACCAAGTACAAGGTCATCTCCCGCGCCGTCGCCTATCACGGCACGCCGCAGGGAGCGCTGTCCATCACCGGACTGCCCGCTCTGAAGGCCCCGTTCGAGCCGCTGGTCCCCGGCGCCCGCAAGGTGCCGAACACCAACATCTACCGCGCCCCGCTCCACGGCGACGACCCGGAGGCCTTCGGCCGCTGGGCCGCCGACCAGATCGAGCAGGAGATCCTCTTCGAGGGCGCGGACACGGTCGCCGCCGTCTTCCTGGAGCCGGTGCAGAACGCGGGCGGCTGTTTCCCGCCCCCGCCGGGCTACTTCCAGCGGGTTCGCGAGATCTGCGACCAGTACGACGTGCTGCTCGTCTCGGACGAGGTCATCTGCGCCTTCGGCCGGCTCGGCACGATGTTCGGCTGCGACAAGTTCGACTACGTACCGGACATGATCACCTGCGCCAAGGGCATGACGTCGGGCTACTCCCCGATCGGCGCCTGCATCATCTCCGACCGTCTCGCCGAGCCCTTCTACAAAGGTGACAACACCTTCCTGCACGGCTACACCTTCGGCGGCCACCCGGTCTCCGCGGCAGTCGGTCTCGCCAACCTCGACATCTTCGAGCGCGAGGGTCTCAACAAGCACGTGCTGGACAACGAGGACGCGTTCTTCACGACGCTGCGCAAGCTCCACGACCTGCCGATAGTCGGCGACGTACGGGGCAACGGCTTCTTCTACGGCATCGAGCTGGTCAAGGACAAGACCACCAAGGAGTCGTTCACGGACGAGGAGACGGAGCGCGTCCTGTACGGCTTCCTCTCCAAGGCTCTGTACGACAGCGGGCTGTACTGCCGCGCCGACGACCGCGGTGACCCGGTCGTACAGCTCGCGCCGCCGCTGATCTCCGACCAGTCGACGTTCGACGAGATCGAGCAGATCCTGCGCACCGTCCTGACCGAGGCCTGGACGAAGCTCTGATCACCGCGGCGTACGGGGCGTGGGACGGCGCGTAAGAGGCGCCGTACGCCGCCTTGTAGCCCCATCCCACGCGTCATCCGCATGTCGGCCCGGGTGCCCCCGTTCGAGTGCAAAGGGGGCGCCCGGGCCGCGTGCTGTCCGCACACCTCGTCATCGATCTCTACGGTGCAGTGACCGATCGGCTTCGCTCTCGTTCCCCCCGGACGGGGCGCGGTACGTCAGCTCAGAACCGAGCCCGATCCGAACCGAGGTGTACGCCATGGTTGCCCCGCCGGACAACGACGTGCTCTGGGCGCGTTCCCTGCACCACTCGCACAACGGCTCGCCGGCTCTCAGCGGCGTCTCGCTCGGTGTGCGCGAGGGCGAGATCCTCGCCGTCAGCGGCGCGCGCGGCAGCGGCAAGACGACCCTACTGCGCTGTCTCGCGGGCCAGCTCGTCCCGCAGGAGGGCGAGGTCTGGTTCAACAGCACCGCCGTGCACACGATGCCCCCGGCGCTGCGTGAACGGCTCCGGCGTGACCGTTTCGGCTGGATCGACTCCGATCCGGTCCTGGTCCCGGAGTTCAACGCGTGGGAGAACGTCGCCCTGCCGCTGCTCCTGCGCGGTTCCTCCCGCCGTGCGGCGAAGGCCACGGCCGTGGAGTGGCTGGAGCGGCTCGACATCGGAATGTGCGCCCGCAAGCGTCCGCACGCCCTGCTCCAGTCGCAGCGCCAGCGCGTCGCCGTCGCCCGCGCCCTGGTCAGCACGCCCGCCGTACTCTTCGCCGACGAGCCGACGGCGCCGTTGTACGCCGCCGAACGCACACAGGTCCTGCGCACGCTGACGACCGCGGCGCGCTCGCATCGCATCACCGTCGTCCTCGCCACCCTTGACGACGAGGTCGCGACCCTCGCCGACCGCACCGTCGTACTGGTCGACGGGCGCCGCGTGGGCGCCCTGCGACCGTCCGAGGCGGAAGGCCAGGCAGCGTGCTCGCTCTCCGTCTAGCCCGTGGCAGTCACCCTCTCGTCCTGCTGCGCAGACTGCTCGTCGCCGCAGCGTCGGCGGGCGTCGGTTTCCTCCTGCTGTGCACGCTGGGCTGGGCGATGAATCACCCCGCTGGATCGCTGCTGCGCCTGCTGTGGTGCGTGCTCCCACTCGCCGCCACGGTGCAGTTCGCCGTCGCCGTGGCCCGTACGGACCCGAGTACGCGGCCGCGTCCCGGTCTCTCGGCGGTCGGCCTCGGCCCGGCTCAACTCACCGCACTGGCCGCCGCGTCGACCACCCTGTCCTGCACGCTCGGCAGCGTGGTGGCGCTGTTGTTCTTCCTTCACCTGCGGGGTGACCTCACGGGGCTGCCCTTCGACGGCGCCGCGTCAGATCTCCTCGGCGCCGGACAGCCATTGCCGCTGGCCGCCGCCCTCACGCTGCTCGCCGTCGTACCGGTCCTCGCCACCGTGGCCACCGGAGTCGCCCTGCGTCCGCGCAAGGCGAGGTCGGTCGAGCACACCGATCCCGAGCGTCCGGCAACTCCCAAGCCCGCCCCGTCGGGGCTGCCTTGGGGCGTGGCTCTCACCGCGGCCGGGCTCGCCGTCGAGACGTACGCGAGCCGGGGCGGCTCGGGAACGCCGCTGCCACTGCCGGGACGTTTCGAGGGCAGCCCGGCGGGTGTCCTGGCCGGCTGGTCGTTGACTGCGCTCGGCCTGGCCCTGGCGGGCCCCGGTATCGCGCACCTCTGCGGCCGACTCCTCCAGATGCTGCGACCCGGCGCGACCCGGCTGCTCGCGGGGCGCGTCCTGATGGACGAGGCGGTACGGATCGGCCGCCCGCTGGGCGTGGTCTGCGCGGTGGTCGCCGGCGGATTCGCCGCCGCGGCGCTCTACGGCCCCGGCGACCCACGCCCGTTCGGACCGCTCACGGGCCTCGGCGCCACGCTCATCGTGGGCTGCACCGTCGCGACGCTGCTGACGGCGGTCCTGGAGGCCAAACACGCCCGCACCGACACCACGGCGGCGTTGGTGCGGGTGGGCGCCCCAACAAGGCTCCTGCGGACCGCCGCCGCACTGCGCGCGGGCGCGCTCCTCGCCGTTTTCGGGCCGCTGACATGGGTGGTCGCCGCACTCGCCGCCGTACCGCTCACCGGCTGAGTCGGCCCAGCCTTCCCGGACCCCCGTTCCCCTCCCGCACGAGGGGCCTATCGTGTCCGCATGGCGTACGGCGAGGGACACGACGGACATGAAGCACAACAGGCAGCGGCGCAAGGCCCCCAGGGGCCGTGGGAGCACCGGGCGGACGGCCTGGACCGCGAGATCGAAACCCTCGACGAGTTCGACCAGGTGATCCTGGGCGGGACGCTCAGCGGCTTCCGCGTCCAGTCGGTCGACCTGACGGACCGTACGCTCGCCCTTCTGTCCACCGACACCTCCGAAACCGTCTTCCTCGGCTGCCCGATGGCACCGGACGCCGCGGCGAAGATACGGGCGGACGGGGCCCTGGTCTTCCCTCCCGTCCCGCACCTCCCCTTCGACCCGTACCGGGGTCTGCTCTACTCGCCCGAGCAGCTCTTCGAAGGGCTGGGCGCGGGTGGGTACGAGGCGACGCCGGACGCGCTCGCCTACGAGTGGTTCCAGCGGACCAAGGCCGACGGCGACATACTCGCCTCGATGCTGCGCTCGGTCCACGACGATGCGATCTCGGACGCTCTGGACGAACTCCTCGCCGGCGCACGGGTCGTCGGCGTGATGGGCGGCCACGCCATGGCACGAGGCACCGACGCGTACGCGGGGGCGGCGCGTCTCGGCCGCGACCTGGCCCGTACGGGACTCACGGTCGCGACCGGCGGCGGCCCCGGCGCCATGGAGGCCGCCAACCTCGGCGCGTACGCCGCCCCGCATCCCGACGAGATGCTGGACGAGGCCCTCGAAATCCTCGCCAAGACACCGTCGTTCAGCCCGTCGATCTCCGACTGGGCACGGGCCGCTTTCGAGATACGGGGCCGATGGCCCGGGGGCGACGGCTCCGTGGGCATCCCCACCTGGTTCTACGGCCACGAACCGCCGAACGCCTTCGCCGGCCACATCGCGAAGTACTTCGCCAACGCGACGCGCGAGGACGGCCTGCTCGCCCGCTGCAACGCGGGCGTCATCTTCCTGCCCGGCGCCGCGGGCACCGTCCAGGAGGTCTTCGACAACGCGACGCCGAACTACTACGAGTCACGCGGCGAACCGACGCCCATGGTCCTGGTCGACCGGGCGCACTGGACAGAGCGGCTGCCTGCCTGGCCGCTGCTCACGTCGTTGGCTCGGGAACGCTCGATGGAATCGCGCATCGCGCTCGTCGACTCGGTGACCGAGGCTCCCGAGGCCCTGGCCCGGCTGTCGGGCTGACCGACCTGGCGCAGGTACCGGCGGTGCCTCGTCAGCCCGCCCCGTTGTCGCCTGTCGGGGCTGCGCCCTCTTCGGGCTCGGCAGGGTCCGGCTCTCTCTCGTCCAGGACCAGCACGTCCTCGGGGGCAAAGGAGACGCCGACCGTCGCTCCCTCGTCGGGCATGTCGCGGAGGCCGCACTGCGCCTCCACCTCCGGCCCGTCCGTGGGGCGCAACTGGACGGCGACGTGACTGCCGCGGAAGGTGCGCGCCCCGACGATGCAGCGGAGCCCGTCCTCGGATGGGCCGAGCCGTACGCCCGCAGGACGTACCAGCAGCGTGCGGCGGCCCTGGGGCGAGTCGACGGGTACCGGGATCTTCCCCCAGGGCGTATCGGCGATGTCGCCGTGCACCCTGGCCGGCACGACGTTGTCGAAGCCCAGAAAGCGCGCCACGAACGCCGAGGCCGGGCGCTGCCAGAGTTCCACCGGTGTGCCGGTCTGGACGACGCGTCCGTCGCGCATCACCACGACCCGGTCGGCGAGCGCGAAGGCCTCGCCCTGATCGTGCGTGACAGCCAGCACCGTCGCGCCCAACTGCGCGAACACGCCGCGCAGTTCCGCGACGAGGCGCTCGCGCAGGCTCCGGTCGAGTTGGCCGAGCGGTTCGTCGAGCATGAGCAGCCGGGGCCGAGGGGCGAGCGCCCGTGCCAGCGCCACGCGCTGCTGCTCGCCGCCGGACAGCCCGGCGACGGCGCGGCGCTCGGCGCCCGGCAGGCCGACGAGGTCGAGCAACTCGGCGACACGTCGCCGCTGTTGGGCGCGCGGCTCGCCGCGCATGCGCAGCCCGAAGGCGACGTTGCCACCGACGTCACGCTGCGGAAAGAGCTGGTGATCCTGGAACATCAGTCCGACACCGCGCCGGTGCACCGGTACGCCCGCCTGGTCGGTGCCTTCCAGCAACACCCGGCCGGCGTCCGGCCGCTGGAGGCCGGCGACGACACGCAGCAAGGTGGACTTGCCACTGCCGCTCGGTCCCAGCACGCACACGATCTCGTGCGCGGCCATCTCCAGATCCACCGCGTCGAGCGCCGTACGCCGCCCGAACCGTACGGTCACGTCCTCAAGGGTGAACAGGGCCATCAGAACTCTCCGGAACGGTCGGTACGGATACGTTCGAGCACCAGCAGCGATACGGCGCACACCACCATCAGCACCGTGCTCAGCGCCATCGCCTGCCCATAGTTGAGATCACCGGGCCGCCCCAGGAGCCGCGCGACGGCGACCGGCAGCGTCGGCCGGTCCGGTCGCGCGATGAAGACCGTGGCACCGAACTCGCCGAGCGAGACGGCGAAGGCGAATCCCGCCGACACCAGCACCGCTCGCCGCACCATCGGCAGATCCACCTCCCGCCACACACGCAACGGCGACGCGCCGAGAACGGCGGCGGCCTCGCGCAGCCGCCCGTCCACGGCGCGCAGCACGGGAAGCATGATCCGTAAGACGAAGGGGACCCCTACCAACGCCTGGGCGAGCGGCACCAGGATCCAGGAGGCCCTCAGGTCCAGAGGCGGCTTGTCCAGCGTGATCAGGAACCCGAAGCCGACGGTCACCGCGGAGACACCCAGCGGAAGCATCAGCAGCGCGTCGAAGCCCCGTACGAGGCGCCCCGCCCTACGAGTGAGCGCGGCGGCCGCCAGCCCGCCCACGACCAGGGCGATGACCGTCGCCATCAGGGCGTAGCGCAGAGAGTTCCAAACGGATTCCAGCGGCGGTACGAGGAACGTGCCGCCGCTCGCCTCCACCGAGCGGAGCGCCCGGTAGTAGCCGAAGCCGTACCCGGTGGGGCCGTCGAGCGACCGCTCGATCAGCACGCCGAGGGGCAGCAGAATCAGCAGGAGGACGGTGCCGAGCACGCCGGCGAGCAGCGCCCATTGGCCGGCTCCGCGCGGTCTGTGCGCCGTCTGCGCGGGGTCGACCAGTTTCAGGGCGGTCTCCCGCCTCCGTACGGTCCAGGCGTGGAGCGCCAAGACAGAGCCGACCGCGGCGAACTGGACCATCGTCAGAACGGCGGCGGTGGGCAGATCAAGTAGCTGCGCGGTCTGCCGATAGATCTCCACCTCCAGCGTGGAGTAGGCCGGCCCGCCCAGAATCTGGACGATGCCGAAAGAAGTGAAGGTGAAGAGAAAGACCATCAGCGCCGCGGCGGCGACGGCGGGGCCGAGCGCGGGCAGCGTGACCCGCCACCACGCCGCGAGCCGCCCTGCGCCGAGGACCCGTGCGGCCTCCTCCTGACCTGGGTCGAGCCGGGCCCAGAGGCCGCCGACGGTGCGGACAACCACCGCGTAGTTGAAGAAGACATGCGCGAGGAGGATCGCCCATACCGTCGTGTCCGCCCGCACGCCCCAGAGTTCGTCGAGCAGCCCGCCGCGCCCCAGCAGCGCGAGGAACGCCGTGCCGACGACGACGGTCGGCAGGACGAACGGCACGGTCACGACGGCGCGCAGCAGCTGTTTGCCGGGGAACTCGAAGCGTGCGAAGACGTAGGCACCAGGGAGCGCGAGCAGCAGGGTGAGGGCGGTGGAGACCGCGGCCTGCCACGTCGTGAACCAGAGGACCTGCCCGATGTCGGGCCGACTCAGCACGTCGCCGAACCTGCCCCAGTGCCAGGAGCCGTCCGCCTTCAGGCCACGGCCGACGATGGCGGCAACGGGATAGGCGAAGAAGACCGCGAAGAAGGCGACGGGCACCGCCATGAGGCAGAGCCTTACAGCGCTCCCCCGACGCCGTGCGACGCGCGCCACACGTCCCGCGTCCCCGCCCCGTCGTCGCACGACGGGGCGGGTGGAGGCGGCCTTACGCGTGGACCTCTCGCCCTTCCGAGCGGCCTCCGCGTCTACTTGACGACGAGTGAGGACCACGACTGGATCCACTCGTCACGGTTCTTGGCTATCTTCTCCGGGGCCACGGTCTCCGGGTTGTCGACGACGGCGCCGTGTTCGGTGAAGAGCGCGGGCAGCTTCGCACCGTCGACCACCGGATTCACGAACATGTTGAGCGGCATGTCCTCCTGGAAGGTCTTGCTCACCAGGAAGTCCAGCAGGGCCTTGCCGCCCGCCTCGTTCTTGGCCCCCTGGAGCAGGCCGGCGAACTCGACCTGACGGAAGCAGGTGCCCGCGGCGACGCCGGTCGGCGCTTCCTTGGGCTGCGGGTCGGCATACAGGACCTCGACGGGCGGGCTCGACGCGTACGAGACGACGAGCGGACGCTCCGCCTTCGCCTTCTTGCCGCCCGCCGAGCCGGAGAAGTCCTCGTTGTAGGCCTGTTCCCAGCTGTCGACGACCTGGACGCCGTTGGCCTTGAGCTTCTTCCAGTAGTCCTGCCACCCGTCGTCCCCGTACGCGGCGACGGTGCCGAGGAGGAAGCCGAGCCCCGGCGAGGACTGCTCGGCGTTCTCGACGACGAGAAGGTCCTTGTAGGCGGGCTTCGTCAGGTCGGCGAAGGACTCCGGCGGGGCCAGCTTCTTGTCGGTGAAGTACTTCTTGTCGTAATTGACACAGATATCGCCGGTGTCGACGGGGGTGACACGGTGCTTGGCGTCGTCGAGCCGTACGTCGGCGCGGACCTGGTCGAGGCCCTTCGCCCGGTAGGGAGTGAACAGGCCGTTGTCGAGAGCACGGGAGAGCAGGGTGTTGTCGACACCGAAGAAGACATCGCCCTGCGGCGAACCCTTGGTGAGGATCTCCTTGTTGAGTGCCGCGCCGGCCTCGCCGCTCTTGAGTACCTTGACGGTGTAGCCCGTCCGCTCGGTGAACTCCTTCAGTACGGAGTCCGAGGCGGCGAACGAGTCGTGGGCGACGAGCGTCACGCTCTTGGACTTCGCACCGTCCGACGCCGTGGAGTCCTCGGACCCGCCGCCGCACGCGGCGAGTGTCGAGACTCCCAGCGCGGCGGCGACGGCGCCGGCCGCCATCTTCTTCGTGGTACGCACTGAATTCCTCCTGGGATGTCCAGGAGAAGACGCGGCCCTGCCCCGCGCCGGCGGACCGGAGCAGGGCAGGGCGCAACAGCTTGAGTGATGACCGAACTTCCTACCCAGAATGACCTGGGCAAGGTTCAGAGGGTCTGCGACCGTGAGGCTCTCATCGAACCTCTGCCGCACTCTCAGCGCTGTGGCGCTCCCCTGTCGGAATATGTAATTCGTTCGAAGCTCAGCGTACATGGGCCCCGGCGGGGCCCTTCGCCGCGCTCAGCGCTCCGTCGCCGCCAGCTGACCGCACGCCCCGTCGATCTCCTGACCGCGGGTGTCGCGCACCGTCACGGGCACCCCGTGGGACGCGATGGCCTCGACGAATGCCTTCTCGTCCTCGGGGCGGGAAGCCGTCCACTTGGAGCCGGGCGTGGGGTTGAGCGGGATCAGATTGACGTGCACCCGCTTGCCCTTGAGGAGCCGCCCCAGCAGATCGCCCCGCCACGCCTGGTCGTTGATGTCACGGATCATGGCGTACTCAATGGAGATCCGACGCCCCGACTTCTCTGCGTACTCCCAGGCGGCGTCCAGCACCTCCCGCACCTTCCAACGGGTGTTGACCGGCACGAGGGTGTCACGCAGTTCGTCGTCGGGCGCGTGAAGCGAGACAGCGAGGCGGCACTTGAAGCCCTCGTCGGCGAATCGCAGCATCGCGGGCACCAGACCCACCGTCGAGACGGTGATGCCGCGCTGAGAGAGGCCGAGACCGTCCGGCTCCGGGTCGGTCAGCCGACGGATCGACCCGACGACGCGGCGGTAGTTGGCGAGCGGTTCGCCCATGCCCATGAAGACGATGTTCGACAGCCGGGCGGGGCCGCCGGGGACCTCGCCGTCGCGCAGCGCGCGCATACCGTCCACGATCTGGTGCACGATCTCCGCCGTGGACAGGTTCCGGTCGAGACCCGCCTGCCCCGTGGCGCAGAACGGGCAGTTCATGCCGCAGCCCGCCTGCGAGGAGATGCACATGGTGACCCGGTCCGGGTAGCGCATCAGGACGGATTCGACGAGCGTGCCGTCGTGCAGCCGCCACAGCGTCTTACGAGTGGTGTCGTCGTCACAGGAGATGTGCCGGACCACGGACATCAGGTCGGGCAGCAGCTCCGTGGCGAGCTTCTCGCGCGCGGCGGCCGGGATGTCCGTCCACTCGGCGGGGTCGTGCGCGAACCGCGCGAAGTAGTGCTGCGACAACTGCTTGGCGCGAAACGCCTTCTCGCCGAGTGCCGCCACGGCCTCGCGACGCTCCTCCGGCGTGAGGTCGGCGAGGTGCCTCGGCGGCTTCTTGGCGCCACGGGGCGCGACGAACGTGAGCTCTCCGGGATTGGGCGGGGCCATGAGCTGTTTTCTCCTCGGTACGACGAGGCCGGTGTTCCCCGCCGGCTGCGGGAGGGACATGGGCACACTGCCGGTGCCAGGAGACCTCATGTGACGGGCTCCGCGACAGCGGAGCGCAGTAAGGCCCGCCGTCCGGGACGGCGGGCCTTACCAGGGTAACCGGTACGGATACGGCTCAGCCCGAGCCGACGAACACCACCAGCAGCAGCCACACCACCGGGGCGGTCGGCAGGAGCGAGTCGAGGCGGTCCATGATGCCGCCGTGACCGGGCAGCAGCGTGCCCATGTCCTTGATCCCGAGATCCCGCTTGATCATCGACTCGCCCAGGTCACCGAGTGTGGCACTGGCCGCGACGGCGAGACCGAGCAGCAGGCCCTGCCACCAGGTGCCGTCGTCGATGAGGAACTGCATGCACAGCGCGCCGGCCACCATGGCGAATCCCACGGCGCCGAACAGGCCCTCGCGGGTCTTGCCGGGGCTGATGCGCGGCGCCAGCTTGTGGCTGCCGAAGCGCCAGCCGATCGCGTACGCGCCGGTGTCGCTGACGATGGTCAGCACCAGGAAGGTGAGCACACGCTGCGCGCCGTCGTCCGCCGTGAGCATCATCGCGACGAACGTCGCCAGGAAGGGCACGTAGAACGTCGCGAAGACGCCCGCCGTCACGTCCTTGAGATAACCCTCCGGTGGCTCCGTCATGCGCCAGGCGAGCACGGCGAGCGCGGTGAGGGCCGTCGCGACCCAGGCGCCTTCCGCGCCCCGTACGTACCCGGCGACGACCATCGCTGCGCCACCGACCGCGAGCGGGACGAGGGGCGCCTTGATGCCCTTCTTCTCGTCGAGCCGGGAGGTCAACTCCCACAGCCCGACGACGACCGCGACCACTATGACGCCGATGAAGACGGCCTTCACGATGAAGAGCGACGCCACGATCACCGCGCCGAGCCCCACACCGACCCCTATGGCCGCACGGAGATCGCGGCCTGCCCGCTTCTTCGGCGGAGGTGGCGGAGGGGCGGACATGGGCTCCTGCGGCGTTTCGTCACGGAACAGGGGGCCGCCCGGCCGAGCAGCCCCCCGGTCGTCGTCATCCTGGGCCCCGCCGCTCGCGGGTACGTCGGGCACGATGGGCATGGGCCGAGTCTGCTGTGCGTCAAGCTCATCGTATGCGGGACCCGCCGGGGCAGCCCCCTGGTCAGGCGGTGCCCAGTAGCCGGCAGTCGGCGGGGCCCCCCAGGAAGAGTCGTTCATCAGACCTCGAGCAGCTCGGCTTCCTTGTGCTTGAGCAGCTCGTCGACCTGGGCGACGTACTTCGCCGTCGTGTCGTCGAGCTCTTTCTCCGCGCGGCGGCCCTCGTCCTCGCCGACCTCGCCGTCCTTGATCAGCTTGTCGATTGTCTCCTTGGCCTTGCGGCGCACCGAGCGGATCGAGATCTTGGAGTCCTCCGCCTTGGTCTTGGCGACCTTGATGTACTCCTTGCGGCGGTCCCGCGTGAGCTCGGGGAACACCACTCGGATGATGTTTCCGTCGTTGCTCGGGTTCACTCCGAGGTCGGAGTCGCGGATGGCCTGCTCGATGTTGCGCAGCGCGCTCTTGTCGAACGGGGTCACCACCGCCATGCGCGGCTCGGGCACCGAGAACGAGGCCAGCTGGTTGATCGGGGTCAGGGCACCGTAGTAGTCCGCCACGATCTTGTTGAACATCGCCGGGTGCGCACGACCGGTGCGGATCGCGGCGAAGTCCTCCTTGGCGACCAGGACGGCCTTCTCCATCTTCTCCTCTGCTTCGAGGAGGGTCTCTTCGATCACCACTTGCTCCTGCGTGTCTTGAGTGGGCCCGGTGTGCTTAACAGGGCCGGCGGAACCTGCGTCGCGTCTTCTTCCTGCACGGTGTCCGACCGGCAGGGCTTTGTCCATCCCCGTGCGGGGCAGCCCGAGTTCAGGCCCGGGTGCCCTGGTCGCTCACGAGCGTGCCGATCTTCTCACCCTTGACGGCGCGCGCGATATTGCCCTCCGTGAGGAGTTCGAAGACGAGGATCGGCAGCGCGTTGTCGCGGCAGAGAGTGACCGCCGTGGCGTCGGCGACCTTGAGGTTGCGGGTGATCACTTCGCTGTACTCCAGCGCGTCGAACTTCACCGCGTCGGGGTTGGTCTTGGGGTCGGAGTCGTAGACCCCGTCCACGCCGTTCTTGCCCATCAGCAGCGCTTCGGCGTCGATCTCCAGGGCGCGCTGGGCGGCGGTGGTGTCGGTGGAGAAGTACGGCATCCCCATGCCGGCGCCGAAGATGACGACGCGGCCCTTCTCCAGGTGCCGTACGGCGCGCAGCGGGATGTACGGCTCGGCGACCTGCCCCATGGTGATGGCGGTCTGGACGCGGGAGTCGATGCCTTCCTTCTCCAGGAAATCCTGGAGAGCGAGGCAGTTCATGACCGTACCGAGCATGCCCATGTAGTCGGAGCGGGCCCGGTCCATGCCGCGCTGCTGCAGTTCGGCGCCGCGGAAGAAGTTGCCTCCGCCGATGACGATGGCGATCTGCGCCCCGTCCCGCACGACGGCGGCGATCTCGCGGGCGATGGCGTGTACGACGTCGGGGTCGACGCCGAGCGCTCCCCCGCCGGCGAACGCCTCACCGGACAGTTTCAGCATGAAGCGCCCGGCCTTCTTGCCGGGGTCGCTGTTGTCGTCGGTGGACTGGGTGGCGTCCGCGCCCTTGTTCATGGGGATCTCCTCGTGCACATACGAAGAAGGCCATTGCCGGTGGGTCTGTGTCCCTAGCGGCAATGGCCTCCTCGTCAGATCTGCGGCCGTCCGGCGCGTGTTCGGCAGGCGGCTGCAATAGACCCTAGCGGGGTCCACCGTCGATCGCGTACGACTGCGCTGTCCCGGGTGCTCTGCCCCGGGACCGTTTCCGGAAGGTCAGGCACCGACGCGGATGCGCGCGAAGCGCTTCAGCGTGACACCGGCCTCGTCCAGAACCTTCTTGACGGACTTCTTGTTGTCCTTCGCGAACGGTTGGTCGAGGAGGGTGACCTCCTTGAAGAAGCCGTTGACACGCCCCTCGACGATCTTGGGCAGCGCGGCCTCGGGCTTGCCCTCCTCGCGAGAAGTGGCCTCGGCGACGCGGCGCTCGTTCTCGACGACGTCGGCCGGAACGTCCTCACGGGTGAGGTACTTCGGCGCGAACGCGGCGATGTGCTGGGCGACGTCCTTGGCGACCGCGGCGGCAGTGGCGTCGTCGACGCTGCCCTTGTCCAGCTCGACCAGGACACCGACCTGCGGCGGGAGGTCGGGCATGGTGCGGTGCATGTACGTGCCGACGAAGCTGCCTTCGCCCTGGAACTGCGCGAAGCGGTCCAGGACGATCTTCTCGCCGAGGTTGGCGTTGGCCTCGTCGACGAAAGCCTGGACGGTCTTGCCGGGCTCGATCTCGGAGGAGCGCAGCACGTCGATGTCGGCGGGGCCGGTCGCGGCCACGTGCGCCGCGAGCGCGTTGGCGGCGGCCAGGAACTTGTCACCCTTGGCGACGAAGTCCGTCTCGCACTTGAGCTCCAGCAGAACACCGGAGGTGTTGTCGTCGGAGACGAGGGAGACGACAGCGCCGTTCTCCGCGCTGCGGCTCTCGCGCTTGGCGACGCCCTTCTGGCCCTTGACGCGGAGTACCTCGACGGCCTTGTCGACATCGCCGTCGGCCTCGACCAAGGCCTTCTTGCAGTCCATCATGCCGGCGCCGGTGAGCTCGCGGAGCTTCTTGACGTCAGCGGCGGTGTAGTTCGCCATGTCTGTGAATCTCTCTCGGAAGTCGAAGATCTACGGGTGGACGGCGGGGGCCCGTGGCCCCCGCCGTCAGCAACCGAACCTTTGAGGTCAGGCCTTGTCGGCGTCCGCGGCCGGAGCCTCGGCGACCGGCGCCTCGGCGACCTCGGCAGCGGGGGCCTCGGCCGGAGCGACGGCCTCGTCGGCCTGCTCCGCGTCGGCGACCTTCTCCGTCTCGGCGGAGCTCTGGACGTCGGCAGGCGCCTCGGCGTCGTCCGCGGGCTTCTCGGCGTCGCCCTTCTTGTCGCCTTCGAGGAGGTCGCGCTCCCACTCGGCGAGGGGCTCGCCGGCAGCCTTCTCGCCCGGCTTGGAGTCACCGGTGGCGGCGCCGGAACGGGCGATGAGGCCCTCGGCGACGGCGTCGGCGATCACGCGGGTGAGCAGGGTGACGGAGCGGATCGCGTCGTCGTTGCCCGGGATCTTGTAGTCGACCTCGTCGGGGTCGCAGTTGGTGTCGAGGATCGCGACGACCGGGATGTGGAGCTTGCGCGCCTCACCGACGGCGATGTGCTCCTTCTTGGTGTCGACGATCCAGACGGCGCTGGGCACCTTCTGCATTTCGCGGATACCACCGAGGGTCTTCTCCAGCTTGGCCTTCTCACGCGAGAGGACCAGGAGCTCCTTCTTGGTGAGGCCGGAGGCGGCCACGTCCTCGAAGTCGATCTGCTCAAGCTCCTTGAGACGCTGAAGGCGCTTGTAGACGGTGGAGAAGTTGGTGAGCATGCCGCCCAGCCAGCGCTGGTTGACATACGGCATGCCAACGCGCGTCGCCTGCTCGGCGATGGCTTCCTGCGCCTGCTTCTTCGTACCCACGAACATGATGGAGCCGCCGTGGGCGACGGTCTCCTTGACGAACTCGTAGGCGCGGTCGATGTACGACAGCGACTGGAGCAGGTCGATGATGTAGATGCCGTTGCGCTCCGTGAAGATGAAACGCTTCATCTTCGGGTTCCAGCGGCGGGTCTGGTGACCGAAGTGGACGCCGCTTTCCAGCAGCTCCCGCATCGTGACGACGGCCATGGCCGTACTCCTTGAGGTACTCGGTTGTCGCGTCCGCCGGACGGCGGTCGCGCCTGACGCCCCGGAACGCTTTGCCACTAGGGACCGAGAAGCGTGGACGCCGGCGAAAGAGGCCGACGGCGGGGCGTGCGAAGTCGATCCGGTGACCCGGATCGCCACAGGAAGTGTACGGGACCCGCACAGTGCCCGACGACGGAGTGCGAGGGTGACGGAGTTATGCACAATGGGCCGGTTATCCACAGAATTTGAGCATGATCCACATGGATCCGCCGACTGCGGCAGCGTGAACGACATGATCACTGTCCACGATTTGCTCATTCACGCGTCCGCCCGACCCGCCCGTCGTGGTCGGCGGGGGGTCATCTCCCTGTGTGTCTCCGTCGGTGTCGCCGCGCTCACGGGTGTGGTGGCGGCCCTCCTGTTCGGCCCCTCGCCCGATGCGCGGGCCGCGGACAACGAGGAGGCCGGCACGGGCGCCGATGCCCCCACGGGCGCCCGGACCGGGATCGGTGTCGAGACAGAGGAGAGTGTCGACGGCGTCAGTGGCGACCGGGCCTGGCCGGTGGGACACCGGCCGACCCTCCTACGAGGGTGGGAACCGCCCGCCTCGCCTTACGGCCCCGGCCACCGGGGCGTGGATCTCGCCGCGGCCCCGGGCACTCTCGTCCGCGCCGCCGCTTCCGGCCGGGTGTCCTTCACCGGCATGGTGGCGGGCCGCGGCGTCCTCTCGATCACGCTGCCCGGCACCGGGCAGCCACCGCTGCGGACGACCTACGAACCGGTGACGGCGGTTGTCGCCGAAGGTGACGAAGTGACGGCGGGCCAGGTCGTCGCCGTCCTCGGCCCGGGACCGTTCCACTGCGCAGGCGGATGTCTGCACTGGGGCCTGCTGCGGGGGGAAACCTATCTCGACCCCTTGTCCCTGCTGCCCGACGACCTGCTCGACCGCGGCCCGGCCCGTCTGCTGCCCGTATTCGGGATTCCCGAGCCGGCAACCACGCAAGCGCCGACCGGATCACCTTCGCCCTTGCCGCCGGACGATGCGGTGATCATGGCGGAGGAAACCGCCGCCGTGGCCGGCGACGTTCTGCATGCCGCGGCCCTGCTCGCGGCTGCGGCGTGGGTACGGCAGCGGAGTCGTACGGGGGTCAGTTACCGCGTACGCCTCGGAGCACCATGGACACCGCCGCCTCGGCGATCACCACGGGGTCCTCGGCCGCGCCCAACTCGATCCGCCGCACAGCGGCGTCCACAACACCCTGGAGCAGCATCGCGGCCAGCCTCGGCTCCTCGTGGCCCAGTTCCGAAAGGGCGTCGACGATCATCGCGATGAGCCCGCCGTGGGCCGCTCGGATCTTCTCGCGGGCGCCCGCGTCGAGCTCACTCGCGGAGATCGCGACCACCGCGCGGTGACGGCGGTCGCCGACGAGGCTCAACTGCGTGCGTACGTACGCTTCGACCTTGGTCTCAGGGGTCGTCGCCTCCGCCATGGCGAACTCGATCTCGGCTGCCCAGACAGGGAAGTCGACGGCGCAGAGCTCCTCGACGACGGCCGCGCGCGAGCGGAAGTACTCGTAGACCGACGACCGGGCGAGCCCCGTGCGCTCGGCGAGGGCGGGGAAGGTCAACGCCTCCGTGCCGCCTTCGGACAAGAGGGAGCGTGCGGCGTCCAGCAGGGCGCCGCGCTGCATGGTCCGGTGCTCGGCCACGGAGGCCGCTCGAATCCTGGGCACGTGCCCACTGTACGGCGGAGACCGCCCGCGCAGGCGGGGCAGTGACGATTCAGCGTCCCGCGTCGGCGAGTTTCGCGCGGAGCTGGAGCACGGACTTCGTGTGGATCTGGCTGACGCGGCTCTCGGTGACGCCGAGGACGTTGCCGATCTCCGCCAGCGTGAGCCCCTCGTAGTAGTAGAGGGTGACCACGGTCTTCTCGCGTTCGGGAAGGGTGTTGATGGCGCGGGCGAGCAGCCGGCGCAGCTCGCGGTCCTCGGCGACCTCGACGGGGTTGTCGGCCGCCGTGTCCTCCAGCGTGTCCATCAGACTGAGCCGGTCGCCACCTTCCCCGCCGACATGCAGCAGTTCCTCCAGCGCCACGACGTTCGCCAGCGACAACTGGCTGAAGACGGCGTGCAGTTCCTCGACGGCGATGCCCATCTCGGCAGCCACCTCAATCTCCGAGGGGGTACGCCGCAGCTGCGCCTCCAGCGTCGCGTACGCCCGCTCGACGGCCCTGGCCTTCTGGCGTACGGAGCGCGGGATCCAGTCCAGCGCACGCAGTTCGTCGATCATCGCGCCGCGGATGCGTGTGATGGCGTAGGTCTCGAACTTGATCGACCGCTCGATGTCGAACTTCTCGATCGCGTCGATGAGCCCGAAGACTCCGGAGGAGACGAAGTCCGCCTGCTCGACGTTGGACGGCAGCCCCACACTCACCCGGCCGGCGACGTACTTCACCAGCGGCGAGTAGTGCAGGATCAACTGCTCTCGCAGCCGCTCGTTACCCGTGGTCTTGTACGACCGCCACAAGGTGTCGAGCGCCGAGGGGGCGGAGGGTCGCACTTCGCCGCGGGCCGCGGGGGGCGCCACGGGGGGCGCCGCCGCACGGTCGGACCCGGAGGTGTGCTGGGGCATGCGTTGCCTTGAGCCGTTCTGCCGTGAAGTGGGGGGAGGTGTGTCTGGGCCGGATTCCTGGTGAGCGTAGCGTGACACCGCGGTCGCGGTGCGCGAGGAGGTAGAGGCTATTGCCTGTCCGGACAGGCGCTGTCGGCCGCCGCCGAGATTCGCGATCCGGCGCCGACACCCCGCGTATCGGCCGCTGTCGCGCGGCCGGGAGAACTGCGATGGTCATCCGCCTCACCTTTTCACCCGAATGCCCCAGGTCAAGGACCGGCTCGCCGCGCACCGCCGTCGCGTGTCGTCGGCGGCGTCAACTGCCAGCCGTCACCGTGCCGTTCGACGAACCCGAGGGAGTGAAGTTCGTACAGCTTGCCGAGAGCCTCGTCGACCGTCGTCGCGGCCTCCCGCGCGATGTCCCGCCCGCCGAGGGCGCCTCGGGCGGGCAGCGCGTCAAGGATCTGTCTGCCGAGGGGATCGAGCAGGTCCCTCGCCAGAACGGGACCGCGCCTGGTGGGCGCGAGGTCGCCCATGTCCCCCACCAGCTCGGCCACTTCGGCCGCGTCCGTGACCAGCACGCCTTCGCCTCGTAGCAGTTCGTGCACCCCGGCGGAGAGCCCGCTCGTCGCCGGACCCGGCACCCCCATGGTGAACCGCCCGAGCCGCTGCGCGCTGCGGGCGGTGACCAGTGAGCCGCTGCGGTACTCGGCCTCCACCACGACCGTTCCCCGGGTGAGTGCCGCGATCACGCGGTTACGCAGGACGAACCTGCTGCGGGTCGGATGATCACCGGGCGCCAGTTCCCCCACCACCAGCCCCTGTTCGGCGATGCGCCGCACCAGTTCCGCGTGTCCGGGCGGGTAGACCACATCGACGCCGCAGGCCAGGACCGCGACGGTCGCGCCGTCGGAGGCGAGCGCTCCCCGGTGGGCGGCTCCGTCGATTCCGTACGCCCCGCCCGACGTCACCACCCAGCCCCGCTCGGCCAGACCGGATGCGATGCTCGCCGCCATGTGCGCCCCGTACGGCGTGCAGGCCCTGGCTCCCACGATGGCGACGGAGCGCAGGGCCCAGAGCCTCAGGTCGGGTCTGCCGCGCACCCACAGCCCGATGGGGCGTGACGTGCCCAGGTCGTCGAGCTGAGTCGGCCATTCCTGGTCGCCGGGACAGACGAACCGTCCGCCGATCCCGGCAACGACCGACAGATCACGCTCGGGGGCGGTCGCCGCCGCACGTGCCCGAAGCCCGCGGATGCGGCGCGGACCGATTTCACCCAGGGCCTCGTCGTCGGCCCCCTCGGGGGAGGTGAGCAGTCGCATCAGTCCCCGGGCGCCGTACTTGCGCAGCCACCGGCCGCCGTTCTCGTCGCCCGGCTCGATCACGCGTGTCAGGGCGGCCCTCGCCAGTCGCTCGTCGGCCCCGATTCCCGTGGTCATGACACGCCGCCGATCGTGGCCCCGGCGCCCCGCGCGATGCCGGTGCGCAGCTCCAGCGCCAGGCCCACGTCCCGTCCGTCGGGACGGTCGTGTCCGGCGAGGTCCGCGACTGTCCACGCGACGCGCAGGACCCGGTCCAGGCCGCGAGCCGTGAGGAGTCCCCGTTCGAGGTCCCGCTCGGCGGCGTCGAGTGCCCCGGGGGTGGTGAGCCACCGGGTACGCAGTTCGTGACCGGGCACTTCGCTGTTGACCGTCCATGGCGTCCCCGCCAGCCGCTCCGCCGACCGCAGCCGGGCCTCCCTGATCCGCTCGGCGACGACAGCCGTGGTCTCACCCCGGCCGCCCCGGCCCATGAGATCGGCACGGTGCACCGGCTGGACCTCCACCCGGAGATCGACCCGGTCGAGCAGGGGACCGGACAGGCGCGACTGGTAGCGACGGATCGCGGAGGGCGGGCAGTCGCACCCGGCGCCGTGCAAGGTGTGCCGGCCGCAGGGGCACGGGTTGGCGGCGAGAACCATCAGGAAGCGGGCGGGCAGCCGTACGACTCCGGCGCTGCGCGCGATGACCACCTGCCCCGATTCGAGGGGCTGGCGCAGCGCGTCGAGGGCCTTGCCCGAGAATTCAGGCGCCTCGTCAAGAAAGAGCACACCCTTGTGCGCCAGGGACACCGCTCCGGGTCTCGCCAGCCCGTTGCCGCCTCCGACGAGGGACTGCATGGTCGCCGAGTGATGCGGGGCGCAGTAGGGCGCCGTACGTACGAGCGGTTCGCCCGGCGGCAGGATCCCGGCAACCGAGTGCACCGCCGTGACCTCCACGGACTCCTGCCTCGTCAGCGGCGGCAGCAGCGCGGGCAGCCGCTCGGCCAGCATCGTCTTGCCCGCTCCGGGCGGGCCCTGCAGGAGCAGATGGTGTCCTCCCGCCGCGGCAACCTCCAGGGCCGTACGCGCTCCCCGCTGCCCTGCCACGTCGGCGAGGTCCGGGCAGTGCGCGTCCCGCCGCCCGAAACCGGGAGCCAGGCCCGTCCCCACCCCGGCGCCGGGGACCATCAGACCGGCGAGCATGGGATCGGGGCGGCCCTCCTCACTGATCGTCGGCTCCTCGGGCACCGGTTCGCCGGTCAGCACCGCGATGAGCTGGCGCAGGCTGCGTACGCCGAGCACGGACACCCCCGGAACCAGCGACGCCTCGCCCGCTGTCTGCTCCGGCACGACCACCTGGCGGTAGCCGGCCTCGGCCGCCGCGAGGACGGCCGGGAGGATGCCTCGTACCGGACGGACCCTGCCGTCGAGCCCGAGCTCCCCGATCAGCACCAGGTCGGCGATGGCCCGCGCCTCGATACGCTCGGCCGCTCCCAGTACGGCCACCGCAACAGCGAGATCGAAACCCGATCCGCTCTTGGGTACGGAGGCCGGACTGAGCCCCACCGTGAGCTTCTTCTGCGGCCATTCCGCGCCGGAGTTCACGACAGCCGCCCTGACTCTGTCGCGGCTCTCCGACAGGCTCTTGTCGGGCAGCCCGACCAGCGTGAAGGCCGCCACGCCGGGTTCGAGATCCGCCTGGACCTCCACCACCACGCCCTCGACGCCCACCAGCGCCACCGAGCACGCACGCGCGAATCCCATCAGGCCACCCCTCGCGCGTGCTCGACCACGGGAGCGCCGCGTCTGGGCAGCACCACTCCGATCAGGTCGATACGCACCCCACCCGGGGGTGGTCCGCCGCACGCGTCCAGCCAGCAGGCGGCCAGGCGCCTCAGCCGGTCGACCTTCACCGGCGTCACCGCGGCCATCGGATGCTCGAAGGAGCCTTCCCTGCGGGTCTTCACCTCACAGACGACCAGCACGTCCCCGTCGCGGGCGACGATGTCGATCTCGCCCGTCCTGCCGCACCGCCAGTTGCGGTCCAGCACGGTCATCCCCGCCGCCGCCAGCCGTCGCGCGGCCAGCCCTTCGCCGTACCGCCCGAGTGCCCCCGTCGCGTTCATGTCGGCACCACCTCCGGCACCGACTCTGAGGCGAAGGCCCACAGCGAGTGGATCTTGGTGGACAACTCACCGGTTGTGGATAACTCCGCCACCCACCAGCACCCCAGGAGTCACGACAGCCTCAACCACCCCAGCCCTTACCGCACCGGCCGCCGCTCAGCCACCCACCCGCATCAGCCGCATCGCCCGCTTCAGCCGCTCGGCAGCTCCAAGTCGCTTTTGTTCAGCTCCTCGATGTTCACGTCCTTGAACGTGAGCACCCTCACCTGCTTGACGAACCTGGCCGGCCGGTACATGTCCCAGACCCACGCGTCCGCCATCGAGACCTCGAAGAAGACCTCGCCCTGCACCGAGTGCACCTGCATCTCGTAGTCATTGGTGAGATAGAAGCGTCGTTCGGTCTCGATCACGTATTTGAACAGACCGACGACATCGCGGTACTCCCGGTAGAGCTTCAGCTCCATCTCGGTCTCGTACTTCTCGAGGTCCTCGGCGCTCATGGCATGTTCCCCTTCAGCCGTACGTCCCCCTATTGTGCTCCGGCCCCGTGCGCCCCTAGACGATTTCAGAGGCGAGAAGCACCGGCGCACCCGGAGGACCCTCGTCGAGCAGCGTGCGCAGCAGCCCGGCGAGCCTGGTCGGATACACCGTCTCACGCGTCGTCGACAGTTCGGCGGAGGTCCACCACCTCAGCTCCGCGACACTGCGCCGCTCCAGCTCCGTCAGCCCCTCGGGGGTCGTCTCGGTCTGCGCCGTACGTGCCAGGAAGTACCACTCGTCCTGGTCCCAGCGGCGCCCGTCGAACGGAAAGGAGCAGGTACGCCGCCAGAGAACCGGCCCGAGCTCCACCTCTGTGATGCCGGTCTCCTCGGTCAGCTCGCGGAGCGCGGCCTCCTGCCGCGTCTCGTCGCCCTCCAGGCCGCCGCCGGGCGTGAACCACCAGTCGCGGGCGGGGTCGGCCGGCTCGTATCCGCGCATGAGCAGAATGCGGTCGTCCGGGTCGAGCAGTACGACCCGTGAGACCTTCCGCGGCGCGTCACCGGACACCGGTCGACACCTCCCCGTCGGTCCGCCCCGTCGGCCCCGTACGCCGCCGACTCAGCCGCTGTACGACCGGCCCGTACGCCGCGCCTCCCAGGATCAGCAGCGCCCCGAGGACCGCCGAGCCCACCACCAGCGTCACGGGCCCCGGCTCCGACACCCCGCCGGGAAGCGCCGCGAATCCCCGCGGGCGTTCGATCAGACCGCCCAGCGGCCACGCCACCGCGTCGATCCGCGCGGTCACCGTCGAGCGGGGCACCGACCCCTGCCCCTGGTCCTGGAGGTGGACCCGTGAGTCCAGCGACCCGCTGCGTTCGTCACCGAGGAGGAACAGCTGTCCCTTCGGGACCGTCGCCCCGAAGCCCGTGGTCGACGCGAGCCCGCCCGGCATCCGCTGGACGTACGGTTCCTCGATCGATTTCCCGTTGACCGTCAGACGCCCCTCGGAGTCGCAGCAGGCGACCTTGTCGCCCCCGACGCCGACGACCCGTTTCACCATCGGCATGTCGCCCCACTGCGCGTCCTTGAAGACCACGACATCGCCACGCCGCACCTGGTCGCCCGATATCCGCTGCGCCAGGACCCGGTCGCCGGCCTTCACCGTCGGGTCCATCGAATCCGTCGGCACGGTGTACGGCTGGTACTCCACCGCCCCCCAGACGAACCCGCCGAGGAAGAGCACACAGCCGACGGCCACGGCCAGCCCCGACAGCACACTGCCGAGGCGGCCGTGGCCGCCGTTCGTACGTCCTGTTCCGCTCATCCCAGCCGTCCCCCGTCCCGGAGAATGATCATCGCCGGATCGGCGATCTGGGACGGCACCCTACCCGGCGGTACGGCCGCCGGTCAGCCTCCGCCTACGCCAGAACACCAGCGGCAGGGCGCCGGCGACGCCGAGCACGGCCGGAGCCCCCGCAGTCGCCACAGCGGCCGCGTTGAGGCCCTTCTGGTCGAAGGTGTCGGGCACGGGCAGCGTCGACAGCCGGTTGAGCGGCCAGGCGATGACGATCGCGCGGCCGACGACCTCGTCCGTGGAGACGGTGCCGTGACCCGGCAGTTCCTGGTGGTAGCGGGAGTCGAGCGAATTCTGCCGGTGATCGCCCATCACCCAGATCCGCCCGTCGGGCACCGTGATAGGTCCGAACGGCTCGTCGTCACAGGCGCTGTTTCCGGGGAAGATGTACGACTTCTCGTCCAGCGACTTCCCGTTGACCTGGACACTGCCGCCCTTCTGGCACTCCACCGTGTCGCCGCCGACCGCGATGACCCTCTTGATGAGGTCCTTCTCCTCGGAGGACGGCATGAGGCCGATGAAGCTGAGGAACTTCTGCGCCACGTTGGGCTCGGGCGCCTCCGTGCTGTCGAGCCAGCCGCCCGGGTCGTGGAAGACCACGACCTCGCCGCGCTCGGGCTCCGCGCCGAACCACGGAGTGAGCTTGTCGACGAGCACACGGTCCCCACGCTGCAGGGTGTCCTGCATCGAGTCCGAGGGGATCGAGAACGCCTGTACCAGGAAGGTCTTGATCAGCAGCGCGAGCAGCAGCGCGATACCGATCAGCAGCGGCAGCTCCTTCCAGAACGAACGCGGCTTCTTTACGTAGGAAGCCCCGTCGCCTCCGGACTCGCCGTCCTCGGGCCCACCGTCCAGCCGCTCCACCGTCTGGTCCTTCATCTCTGCGGACGCGCCTGCGGATGGGGTCTCCGCGGCGGAACCGGCAGAACCGGCGGGAGGCTCGGCGAGCTGCTCGGGCCTGTCCTCGGGCTCACCGTGTCCGGATCGTGCGCCGACGGCCAAATCCCCCACATCCACTCCTCACTCCGTGCAACCGCCCGCTCCGGAGACGGAGCAGGCCCACTACTCCCATAACGAGCGGGAGTTCCGCAGGGGTCGGGAGCAGGATCATTCCGTTCGGATCCTGAGAGGACACACTATTCGACGGGCCGAGCGCCGTGGTCGGTGCGGCGCGCGCGTCCGGTACGGAGGCGTACGTCTCCGGCTCCTCCAGCCGCCGCCAGTGGCCCAGCGGCCAGGCGATGACGACGGCCCGTCCGACGACCTCGTCCTCGGAGACGGTGCCGCGGAACTTCTCGTCGAGATGGAAGCGCGAGTCGGCCGAGTTCGACCGGTGGTCGCCCATCACGAAGATCCGCCCCGTCGGCACCTTCACCTCGAAGTCGAGCGTCGACGGCGGGTTGCCGGGATTCAAGTACGGCTCCGTCAGCGGTACCCCGTTGACCACGATGCGCCCGTCCTTGTCGCAGCACTTCACGGTGTCGCCGCCCACGGCGACGACGCGCTTGATCAGGTCCTGCTCGTCGGCGGACGGCAGCAGTCCGATGAAGGTGAGGACCTGCTTGACCTGCTTGACGACGATCGGGTCGTCCGCGGGCACCTCGGTCTCCTCCTGGAGCCAGCCGCCGGGGTCCTTGAACACGACGACGTCGCCGCGCTCGGGGCGGGAGCCGAACCAGGGCGTCAGCTTGTCCACGAGCACCCGGTCGTCGATCCGGATCGTCTGCTCCATGGAGCCGGAGGGGATCACGAAGGCCTGGACGAGGAAGGTCTTCAGCACGAGCGCGATCAGCAGCGCCACGGTGATCAGGAGCGGGATCTCCGTCATGGCGGAGCGCCGACGGCGGCGTTTCACCTTGCGGGCGAGCCTGCGCCGCTCCGCGCGCCCCGGCAGGGAGCGTCCTGAGGTGGGTCTGGTGCCTGTCGGCAGCCGGGTGTCGGACCGGTGGCCCCCGGGCCGTCCGCGGTTACCCATGGGCGCCGTCCGGGCCGGTTACGTCCCTGAAGGCGTCGGAGCGCTCCAGGGAGGCCCAGCGGCCCAGTGGCCAGCCGATCCAGTCCACCCGCCCGATGACCTCGTCGACGGGCACCGTGCCGCCGCCGGGTCGGCCCAAGTGGTCACGTGAGTCGCGGGAGTTGCTGCGGTGGTCGCCCATCACCCAGAGGGTGCCGGCGGGTACGACGATGTCGAAGGGCGCGTCGGACGGCGCGTCGCCGAAGTACAGGTACCGCTCGTCGACCGCCCGGCCGTTCACCTCGACCTTGCCCCCCTCGTCGCAGCAGACCACTCGGTCTCCCCCCACGCCGATCACGCGTTTCACGAAATCGGTCTCGGCGGGCTCGGCGAGACCGAGGGCCGCCGCCGCCCCGTGGGCGAACCGGGTGAGGGGATTCTCCCGCGCCGGCTCCTGGACGAAGGACCCGGTGCCGTCGAAGACGACCACATCACCGCGCCGCGGCTCGGTACCGAAACGGTACGCCAACTTGTTGACCAGCACCCGGTCCCCGACCTGGAGGCCCGGCTCCATGGAGCCGCTGGGGATCAGGAAGGGCTGCACGACAAAGGCGCTGAACAGCAGGAGAGAGGCCGTACCCAGCAGTCCCAGGGCCGCGGCCTTGCGCCACGACAGCGCCCGTAGAAGTCCCGGGAACCCCGGCATACGCACAGAGCGCGACCCCTCTTCATTCCCTGTGGCGGGTGTGGAAGAGGGGCCGCGCTCCAAGTGCTGTCGTTCGGTGTCCATCGGGCTCAGAGCTTATCCGGCCGTCCGGTGCAACCGTGCGCGAGTTCGAGCTTCAGCTCAGTTGTCGCGCTTCTCCTTGATCTTCGCGGCCTTGCCGCGCAGCTCACGGAGGTAGTAGAGCTTGGCGCGACGTACGTCACCACGGCTCACGAGCTCGATCTTCTCGAAGATCGGGCTGTGCACCGGGAAGGTGCGCTCGACGCCGACGGAGAAGGAGACCTTGCGGACCGTGAAGGTCTCACGGACGCCCGAGCCCTGCCGGCGGATGACAACACCCTTGAACTGCTGGATACGGGAGCGGTTGCCTTCGATGACACGTACGTGGACGTTCACGGTGTCGCCGGGACGGAAGGCGGGGAGGTCGGTACGCAGCGACGCCGCGTCGACGGTGTCGAGCAGGTGAGCCATGATTGTCTGCTTCCTCGCTGATGCCACAGGTCATCAACGGAATGTCGAAAGGAAAATTCGGAGCGCCGTTCTCGTCGGGTGGGCGTCGTTCCCCCTGTGGCAGGGGCGCGCACCGGACGTACGGCAGCGGTTCATTCTTCCACGGCCTCGGGCCTGCGCCAAAATCGGCCACCGGGCTCCGGGGCCCAGCCCATGATGGAGAGCGTCTCGCGGTCCTTCTTGTCGAAGGCCGCGGCGTCACAACGCTCGATCATGTCGGGCCTGTTGAGCGCCGTACGGCGGAACGCCTCGTCCCGCCGCCACCGCGCGATCCTGCTGTGGTGACCGCTGAGAAGGATGTCCGGAATGGCACGCCCGCGCCACTCCGGCGGCTTGGTGTAGACGGGGCCTTCCAGCAGATCGGCCATCGCTCCGGGGGCGAAGGAGTCGTCACGGTGGGACTCCGCGTTGCCCAGGACGCCGGGCAGCAGCCGCGCGACGGCCTCCATGATGACCAGGACGGCGGCCTCGCCGCCGGCCAGGACGTAGTCGCCGATGGACACCTCGTACACCGGCATCCGCGTCGCGTACTCGTCGACGACGCGGCGGTCGATGCCCTCGTACCGGGCCGGCGCGAAGACCAGCCAGGGCCGCTCGGAGAGCTCGACGGCGAGTTCCTGGGTGAAGGGGCGGCCACTGGGCGTGGGAACGACCAGGACGGGGCGGTGCGCGCCCGCCTCGTAGCCGTCCGCGATGGCCTCGTCGAGGGCCTCGCCCCAGGGGCCGGTCTTCATCACCATGCCGGGGCCGCCGCCGTAAGGGGTGTCGTCGACCGTGTTGTGCCGGTCGTACGTCCACTCCCGGAGGTCGCGCACGTCCACGTCGAGGCGGCCACGCGCGCGTGCCTTGCCGACGAGGGACACGTTCAACGGTTCGAGGTACTCGGGGAAGATCGTGATCACATCGGCCCGCAGGGTGGCGGCGGACGTCATGACGACTCGCCCTTGCCCGCGCCGTCGGGACCGGCGCTGTCGGTGCCCTCGGTGTCCTCGCCCTTGGTGCCGGCGACCACTGCGTTGTCGTCGATGAGGCCGGGCGGCGGGTCGACCACGGCCCTCTGCTCGACCAGGTCGATCTCGGTGACGATCTCCTCGACGAAGGGGATCATGACCTCGGTGCCGTCGGGCCGCTCCACGATGAACAGGTCTTGCGACGGAAGGTGAGTGATCTCGGTGATCCGCCCGACCTCGGTACCGTCCGCCAGGACGACGTCCAGGTCCATGAGCTGGTGATCGTAGTACTCGTCCGGGTCCTCCGGCATGTCCTCCGGGTCCACCTCGGCGATGAGCAGGGTGTTGCGCAGGGCCTCGGCGCCCGTACGGTCGCTCACCCCGGCGAAACGCAGCAGCAGCCTGCCGCTGTGCACCCGGCCGGTCTCGATCGTCAGGGGGCCCGTGGAGGCCGGTTCGGTGGCGAGTACGGCTCCGGGGCCGAGTCGCAGCTCGGGCTCGTCCGTACGCACCTCGACGGTGACCTCGCCCTTGATGCCGTGGGCACGGCCGATCCGCGCGACTACCAACTGCACTTGCACACGCCCCTGTTCTCCAACTTCTGCGACTTCTGCGACTTCTCCGGCATTGGTGGCGGCGGAGCGGCGCCACGGCGTTCCGCGTCCGCGCCGCGAAGACGACAAAGACCGGGGAGGGCCATGGCCCTCCCCGGCCCGTGCCGGTTCACAACTCTGTCAGCGGACCTGATCCACATCGACGAGGTCGACGCGGATACCACGGCCGCCGATCGCACCCACGACGGTGCGCAGGGCGCGTGCGGTGCGGCCGTTGCGGCCGATCACCTTGCCGAGGTCGTCGGGATGAACCCGTACCTCGAGCACACGGCCACGGCGCAGGGTGCGCGAGGCGACCTGCACATCGTCCGGGTTGTCGACGATGCCCTTCACGAGGTGCTCGAGAGCCTCCTCGAGCATGCTCAGGCCTCGGTCGGCTCAGCGGCGGGCGCCGAAGCAGCGGCGTCAGCCTCGTCCGCCTTCTTGTCGGCCTTCTTCGCCTTCGGGGTGATGGCATCACCCTTGGGCTCGTCGCCATCCTTGGTGAGGGCCTCGAAGAGGGCACGCTTGTCGGCCTTCGGCTCCGGCAGGAGCAGCGGCGCCGGCGCGGGCAGGCCCTTGTGCGCCTGCCAGTCGCCCGTGAGCTTGAGGATCGCGAGAACCGGCTCGGTCGGCTGGGCGCCGACGGACAGCCAGTAACGCGCGCGGTCCGAGTCGACCTCGATACGCGACGGGTTCTGCACCGGGTGGTACAGGCCGATCTCCTCGATGGCCCGGCCGTCACGGCGGGTGCGGGAGTCGGCGACGATGATGCGGTAGTGAGGCGAACGGATCTTGCCCAGACGCTTCAGCTTGATCTTGACTGCCACGGAAGTGGTCTCTCCTGGATCTTGACGTGGTTGGGCACATCGACATGCCGCGTGGGGTTGCGGTACTCGTGTGCCCGATGGACGCGTCAGCCGGAGGAGAGAGGGGTCCTATGCGACTGTCGAGTACAGCTGGTCATTGTGCCACACGCCTCGGGCGCGCCGCGCCCCGCCCGACCGGGGGCGGCTCCTGACGGAGACGGCTCCGGGGCCGGGCGGGCAGCGGGTGGTGCTCAGCTCGCAGCGGCGACCACTTCCGGAATGCGGAACGGCTTGCCACAGCCGCCGCACACGATCGGGGCCTGGGCGAGGACCGACGGAACCACGCGCACGTTACGGCCGCAGTCGCAGACCGCCTTCACGCGCACCCCGCCACCCGACGAGCCGTGCCGCGCGGCGGGGCCGCGGAAGCTGCGCTCGGTGTCGGACGTCGTCGCGACCGTGTGCGCCGCGAGGGCGCGCTGGAGTCGCTCGATGGTGGGGCGATAGCGGCGTCTCGCCTCGGGATTGAGTGATACCAGGGAGAAACCGCTGCTGGGATGCGGTTCCTCGGAATGGTCCAGGCCCAACTCCTCGGCGATCGCGAGGAATCGGCGGTTGTGGTAGCGGCCTGCTCGGGAGGTGTCGCGGACACCCCGGGCGGCGGCGATGCCATGGACTGCCTCATGAAGCAGTCGCTCGAAGGAGAGCTCGGCGCCGCAGGCGGACGACGACTCTCCGATCAGGGACTCTGGCGCGGCAAGATCGGGCAGCTCGGTGTGGTGCCGCTGAATCTCGGCCCACGCCTGCGCCAGCTCTGCGGCGAGAACAGGTGGTGTCGTGCTCACGTCGTGAACAACGAGCCTGGACGCTCCCGGGTTCCATTCCGGGGCATCCCAAATATTTTGCACGTACCCGTCAGTTGCCATTGATGCGTCCCGACGAGGGCGGGTGCGTAGATCTGCGGAGAAGCCTCGCTTCTCGCCACAAGGCGGTACGTAGCACTGGCTACGTCTGGACGCGTAGGAGAAATACGTACACCAGAGCGAACCCACGGCCACTACGGCCGTTCGGGCAACCGTCTTCGATGTCCACGCCGCTCAGGCCTCCGTAGAAGGGCGATACGGGGCGGGACCACAAGAACGACATTAACGGGCGCGCCGCCGATCCCCGGCATCGGCCCCGACCGGGGCAGCCCGCGCGGATTCACCCGATACCGGCGCGGGTGACGGGGAGTTGAGGGATCACGCCCCGGCGACGTCACCCTTTCGGCCCAATCTCCACCGACGCCCGTCCATGACCCTCGTACGCCGTTGCGCCTTGCCTGCGCGGGCTCCGCACACGGGCGGAGTGGCGGCGTACGAGGCGCGGCCAGGGGCGATTCGGCGGAGGCTCGCACCGTAGGGCGACAACGTCCGGTGAGAGCGATTTTTCGTGCGCCGGGGCGCACGACCGGAGCACACAAGGATTGCCCGCGAACCACTGGACGCGGGCACGGATGCGGAGTTCTCTGGCATACGGGGAACGAAGGCGCGCACGTACACGGGGGCTGTCAATCGGGGCACAAGGACCTCTCGCCGGATTGGGGCGCTATCCATGACTCGTACGCTCGTCCAGCACCACCAGCAGCAGGTGAACGCGGCCTCGACAGACCCTTCTACAGAGGCGTGCGAGCGCGCCCGTGACTGGGCCGAGATCCAGGAACGGATGCTGGTGCCGCTCTACGAGGCGGTGTACGAGCGGCTGGAGGTGGGCCCCGGCACCAGGCTGCTGGGCCTCGGCTGCGGCTCGGGACTCGCCCTGCTGATCGCCACCGGCAGGGGCGCCCAGGTCACCGGCGTGGACGCCGACCAGGAACGCGTGGCACTGGCCCGCGAGCGGCTCGTCCACGACGCACCCCCCACGGCGCACGCGGCATCCTCGGCGGCGCCGGGAAGGCCCGCGGCCGGGATGTCGGGGGCGTTCGCGGGCCGGACCCTGGCGCGCGTACTGACGAGCGGCGCGACCGCGACCGCCGTCGCCGCGGCCGAACGCCCTTCTTACGACGTGATCACGGCGTTCCAGCCCATCGGTGTCGCCACGGGCGATTCGGACGGTCTCGGCCCCGCGCTCGCGGAGGCGGTACCGATGGCGGACCGCGGCACACCCGTGGTGCTCGCCGGCTGGGGGCCGCCGGAGCGCTGCGCGACCTCCGGCGTCCTGCGGATCGCGGGGCGGCTGACCGAGCGACTGCGTAAGGGCGGCGGCTACCGTCCGCCGCGCAGGGACGACCTGGAGGACGTCGCGGCGCGGGCCGGGCTGAAGCCCGACGGTTCGGGGCGCGTGTCCTGCCCCTTCGGCTACGCCGGGATGGAGAGCGCCCTGCGCGGGCTGCTGTCGACCGGGGTGTTCGACGCCGCGGTGCGGGCGACGGATCAGTCGCAGGTGGAGAAGGAGATAACGGAGGCCCTGCACCCGCATGTCCGGCACGACGGCACCGTATGGATGCCCAACGTCTTCCGTTATCTGATCGCGCGCACGCCCTGACCCTCAGGGCCCTATACGGCTTGAGCACGGGGCCCACGGCGCCGCGACTGCGGTACGGGTGGCCCCGTGCCGCAGTCCGGGCCGCGAGCCGCCCTTGGTACCGAGGACCACGTCGAGCGGCAGTCGGGCGAGCGGGAAGAACGAACCGGCGCCCCGGCGAAGGACACCCTCACGAGACCCTTGTCAGTATCCAGAATCCTGGTTACTGTCCCATCTGTGACCGGCTTCGATGAACGCTTCCTGACCCGCAACGGCCTCGCCGCCAGGCAGCTCGCCGTCCTGCTGCTCAACCACGAACCGGACACCCGCCTGCCCCGCGTCCGCGACTTCGCCGAGGAGCTGGGCGTCGGCAACGGCACCGTCCAGGCCGCGCTCCAGCTCCTGGAGACGGCGGGCGCGATCCGTACGACCGCACGCGGCCACCTCGGCACGTTCCTCGTCGATTCCGACCGTTCGGTCCTGTGGCGACTCTCGGGGCTCGGCACGCTCCTGGCAGCCATGCCGCTGCCCTACTCGCACCGTTACGAGGGGTTGGCCACGGGGCTGCGCGCCGCGTTCGAGCAGGCCGGGGCGCCCTTCGCGATCACGTTCATGCGTGGCGCCGGGGCCCGCACCACCGCGCTGATCGAGGGCAAGGTCGACCTGGTGGTCCTCTCGCGCTTCGCCGCCGACCGGCTGATCGAGGAGCGCCCCGTGGAGCTGGTCGCGGACCTCGGGCCCGGGACGTACGTGGGAGCGCACGGGCTGCTGCTGCGGCACGGCGCGGCCCTGGAGACCGACGGACTGCGGGTCGCCGTCGACCACGCCTCCGAGGACCAGCGCATACTCGCGGAGCGCGTCTTCGCTGGACGCGCGGACATCAGGTGGGTCGAGGCGTCGTACATGCAGCTGCGCGACCTGTTCGCGCACGACCGCGTCGACGCCACCCTGTGGAACCTCGACGAGGTCCAGGACCGGCTCGGCGCCGGCGTGGACGTGTTGCCGCTGGGCGACGAGGTCACCCGCGACCTGTCGCTGCGCAACTCCAGCGCCGCGATCATCGGCCGGACCGAGGGGGCGAAAGCGCTCGGCGCCGTGCGCGACTCCCTCGACCTGTCGCTCATCACCACCTGCCAGGCCGAGGTACTGCGAGGTGAGCGCGCCCCGTCGTACTGACCGTCCGGCCCGCCTGACGGGGCGGGCGCTCCCCGGACCTCGAAGAGAGGAATGAAGTCGAGCCTCTGCTCAAAATCCAAAATCCTGGTTACTGTCGTATCGAACTGGAAGGAACCGCCATGGATGACCAGCTCGCCCTGCGCATTCAACTGTTCCGCGAGGGTGGCCAAGTCCGGCCCGAGGCCGCCGCGTTCGTGACGGCCGAGCTGGACGCCCTGGCCGCGGAGGGCCGCACCGTCACCGAGGAGACGGCCGGCACCCTCACCAGTCACCTCATGATGGCGCTCACCAGGCTGCTCGACGGAGAACCGATCGCGGAATTCCCGACCGACACCGAGATCGCCGCCGAACTCGCCGGACACCCGGCCGCGGTGGCGCGAGCCCGCGCCGTCTCCGTACGCGCGGCATCGGAACTCGGCGCGCCACTTCCCGACTCCGAGATCAACTTCCTCGGACTGCACCTCGCCCTGCTCGACCGGAACTCGCCCCCACGGCGCGAGACATGAGAAGGAACCAGCCATGACGAAGATCCTCACCGGCGGCGTCGGCAAGGCCGAAGTCACCGAGACCGTCAAGAAGCTCGGCCTCGACGGCATCGAGATCGTGGTCTCCAACGACATGGACGCCGCGATGAAACTCCGCGGCGGCCAGGCCGACTACTTCCTCGGCACCTGCCATACCGGCGCCGGCGCCTCCCTCGGCGTACTCGTCGGACTGCTCGGCAAACCCGCCTGCCACACCTTCGGCCGCTCCGTACCCACGGAGGACGAGGTGAACGCCCTGCTGGCGGAAGGCAAGAAGGTCTTCGGCTTCGCCATCGATCAGATCGATGTGGTCGCCCCGCTCATGGCCCGCGCCATCGCCGCACGCGGCTGACGGCCCCGTACGAACCCGCAAGGGCTCGACAGACCTCGTAAGACCCCGCGCCGGGCCAAGCCCCGCCGGGCACTGAGGAGTGAATTCCGTGAACAGCGTCCTCGCAGCGAGTTCGACCGACCTCGATCTCTCGCTGGCACAGCAACTGACCGTGATAGCGCTGTGTGCGCTGACCGCGTTCATCTCTCATATGGCACTGGCCGTCTTCAACGACGGCGTGCGCCCCTTCATGCTCGACTTCATCCAGGGGCGGTCCACGCGCAACGCGACCACCGCCGTGTCCTTCGGCCTCTCGGCCGGCTTCATCTTCGGTCTCGGCGCCCCGATGGCGCTGTCCACCGGCGTGCTGAACCCGTGGCTGGTGTTCCTGCCCACCGACATCCTGGGCATCCTGTCGCCCAAGAAGTGGATCGCACCGCTGCTCGGCGGCGCGTGGGGCGCCGTGGTCGTGTTCGGCCTCAACGGGGCCAACAGCCTCGCCCACGACCTGCCCGTCGACTTCCTGACCGCGCTCCAGCAGATGTCGACGCCGATCCTGTTCCTGTTCACGCTCTTTCCGGTGCTCGCCATCACCAAGCAGTTCGGGCGGCTACGGGGCGGGATAGCCGCGGTCGTCGAGCTGGCGCTCGTCGTGATGACGATGAAGGTCTGGCCCGACATCTTCCCCGGCTCCATCGCGATGGCCGTCGGAGTCCTGACGCTCATCGGCTTCGCCGTCAACAAGGACATGGCGCAGCGGAAGTTGGACCGGGCCGAGGCTGCGAAGGCCGCGGCGGGCGGCTCTGCCCTGGAGGGTAAGAACGGGGCGGCGGACGACGCGGAGGATCCGATGGCCTCGCTCTTCAGCGCGAGCGCGCTGCGGCTGCGCCGCCATCTGCCGCTGTTCATGCTGCTCGGGGCGGGCATCTGCGTGCTGGCCCAGTCGCATGTGTTCGGCGGTGGTGAGGCGACGAGCTTCCTGATCGCCAAGGGCGACTACGCGGAGGCGGCCCAGGTCGACTTCTACCGGGCGTTCGGCTTCGTACCCCTGATCGCGACGACCGCCCTCGCCTCCGGCGCGTACGGGATCGCCGGCTTCACCTTCGTCTACCCCATCGGCTACCTCATGCCGAACCCGTTTCTCGCCGCCGTCGTCGGCGCCGCGGTCTTCGCCATCGAGGTGCTGGCGCTCTCCGCCATCGGCAAGGTCCTCGGAAAGCTGCCCAGCGTCCGTGACTCCTCCGAGCATCTGCGCAGCGCGATCGGCGACGCCCTGGGGCTCGCCATCCTCTTCGGTTCGCTGATGGCCGCCAACGTCATGGGAGGCGGCCTCGGCATCCTCATCGTGGGCGGGCTCTACCTGCTCAACGAGTCGATGGGCCGCCCCGTGGTGCGGATGGCGGCGGCGCCCGCCGCGGTCATCGTGGGCGGCGTACTGCTGAACGTCCTCTACTGGCTGGATCTGTTCACGCCGATCAAGGGATAGGGGGCGCTACGGGAACCGCCGTAGCGAACGCGCACCACACAGGAAGGCCCCGGCACCATGCAGTACCCCGACTCCGGCACCGCGCACGACACCGGTGACGAAGCGCGCCGGCCGCGCCATCTGCGCACCGTCACCGGCCCGTTGCCCGTCTCCGCCGTACGCGGCCCCGCGCTCGCCCACGAACACCTGGTCCTCGATCTCGACCGCTCCGGGGAGGGTGCGGCGGTTCTCGACGCGGACCGGCACGGGCCCACCGTCACCGCGGAACTGGCGGCCCTGCGCGAGGAGTACGGCCTCGGCCTGGTCATCGAGCTGACCTGCCGCGGCATGGGCCGCCATCCGCGCGCCCTGGCCCGGATCTCCGCGGAGGCCGGGGTGCCGGTGGTGGCCGCCACGGGCTGGTACTACGAACCGTTCCACCCGGCGGAGCTCGACGGGGCGAGCGTCGAGGAACTGACCGCGACCCTCGTACAGGAGATCGACGCCGGATTCGGAGACACCGGAATCCGGCCCGGCGTACTCGGCGAGATCGGCAGCCACGGAGACACGCCTACCGAAGCCGAGACGCGCGTCCTGCTGGCCTCGGCGCACGCCGCCGTCGCCACGGGTCTGTCGGTGGCCACCCACGCCCAACTCGGCCACGGCGGTCTCGCCCAGTGGGAACTGCTCACCGGCGCAGGTCTCCCCCCGCACCGGATCTCGCTGGGCCACCAGGACCTGCTCGACGCCCCTGCTGTGCACCGTGAGCTGGCGGCGAGCGGCGCGTACGTCGCCTTCGACACCGTCGGCAAGGAGAGCTACCAGAGCGACACCACCCGGCTGCGCCTCCTGCTGGCGCTGTTGGAGGCCGGCCACGCCGATCGCGTCCTGCTCAGCTGCGACATCTCCCGGCACTCTTATCTGCGGTCGGCGGGCGGGCAGGGATACGCGCATCTCTTCCGGTCCTTCCTGCCCCGGGTGCGCGCGGCCGGCGTGGACGAAGACCTGATCGATCTGATGACACGGCGCAATCCGCTCCGGTTCCTGACCGGCGCGGACACGAAGGAGAACCACTAGATGTCCGTACAACTCCCACGGACCTTCCCGCTGGCGACGATCCCGCTGGACGACGCGGTCCGGATGCAGTTCAGGCTGCTGGAGTGCGTCGCCGCGCGCTTCGAGGGTCAGCAGCTCTTCGAGGCGGACGCGGGTGTGGTGCCGGACCTGGGCCGGCCCCGTACCACCGCGCGGGTCGAGTCGGTGCTGGCCGACTTCTTCGGCGCCGAGGACGCCGCGCTGGTGCAGGGCGCGGGTACGGGTGCCATCCGGGCCGCGCTGCAAGGCGCCGTCGGCCCCGGTGCCCCCCTGCTGATCCACCGGGCACCGGTCTACCGCACGACCGCGGTGACCCTGCGGGGGCTCGGAGTCCGCACCGTCGAGGCGGACTTCAACGACGGCGCGGAGCTCCGTGAGGCCCTGGACTCGGGTGAATTCGGGTGGACGTACGTCCAGCACAGCCGGCAGCGGCTCGCCGACTCGTACGACGCGGGGGATGTCCTCGCGGCCTGCCGCGCCGCCGGGGTGCGCACGATCGTGGACGACAACTACGCGGTGATGCGCGCCCCGTTGTGCGGAGTTGAGCTGGGCGCCGACGTCTCGTGCTTCTCGCTGTTCAAACTGCACGGGCCCGAAGGGGTCGGCGCCGTCGTCGGGGCGGCCGACATCGTGAAGCGCGTACGCGCCGACAACTACTCCGGCGGCGGTCAGGTGCAGGGCCACCAGGCGCTCGACGCGCTGCGCGCCCTCACCCACGTCCCCGTCATGTGGGCCGTGCAGTCGCAGGTCGGGGCCGAGATCGCCGACCGGCTCGCCGCCGGGGAGGTGCCCGGTGTGGCGGAGGTACGGATCGCCAACGCGCAGGACCGCTGTCTGCTCGTACGTCTGGACCGCCCCGTCGCGCGTGAACTGCCCGCCGCTGCGGCGCGGCACGGCGCCGCGCCGTACCCCGTAGGCTCCAACTCCCGCTACGAGATCGCCCCGCTCTTCTACCGGATGTCCAGCTCGTCCCTCGACGACGCTCCGGAGCTCGCCGACCGGACCGTGCGGATCAACCCCATGCGGGCCGGCGCCGATCTGGTGATCGAGATCCTCCGCCGTTCGCTGCACGACCTGAAGGACTGAACGTGTTCCTGGACGCCGTCCTGGCCCGCAACCCCGAGCTCGTCGACGTGGCGGTCTCGCTGCACAACTCCGGCACCGTCCCACCCGATTCGTACGTGATCGACGCCGACGCCGTGGAGGCCAACGCCGCGTTGCTGGCCGGCGAGGCCGAACGGCTCGGTCTGTCGCTCTGGTTCGTGGTCAAGCAGATCGGCCGCAATCCGGCGCTGATCCGGGCGATCGCCCGCCACATCCCCCGGTTCGCTGCGATCGATCCGTACGAGGCGCGGCTGCTGCACGAAGCGGGCGCACGGGCAGGCAACCTCGGCCATCTCGTACAGATTCCGCCCCGTCAGCTGCCCGAGATGCTCGGCTGGCGGCCGGAGACGGTGACCGTGTTCGACCTGGCCAACGCGCGTGCCGTCTCGGACGCCGCCAGGCAGCTCGGCTTCGTCCAGGACGTTCTCGTACGTCTTGAGGGCACCGACAAGGTCTATCCGGGGCAGGAGGGCGGCGTACCGCTCGCCGGGCTGGACGACTTCGCGGCGGCGGCCGAGGCGCTGCCGGGCATCAGGATCGCGGGCGTCACCGCGTTCCCCTGTGTCCTGTGCGATCCGTTGACCGGCGCACCGGCCCCTACACAGAACTTCCAACTCGCGACCACGGCGCGCGAGTTGCTGTCCGCGCGCGGGCACGAGGGGTTGAAGCTCAGCGCCCCGAGTGCCACCTCCATGGCCACCCTCCCCCTCCTCGCCGAGCTGGGCGCCACACACGGTGAGCCGGGGCACGCCCTGACCGGGACGACCCCGCTGCACGCGCTCGACCACCAACAGCCTGAACGGCCCGCCTACGTGTACGTCAGCGAGGTCGCCCACACGCTCGCCGACGGACGGCCGGCGATCCACGGTGGCGGCTTCTACCCGCGCGCCCGCATCAACGACGCCCTGCTGCCGCGGACCGGGCTGCGCCTGCCCGTACAGGACGCTCCCGCGGAGAACATCGACTACTACCGATTGCTCCAACGCCCCACCCACGCCGCGGACGTTGAGGTCGGGGACACCGCCGTACTCGCCTTCCGTACCCAGATCTTCGTCACCCGCTCGACCGTCGCGGTCGTCGCCGGGCTCTCCACCGGAGAACCCCGGCTGACCGGCCTCTACGACGCCCAGGGCCGGGCCCGATAAGGAGCCACAGCCATGAGCACCACCGTGATCCTCGTCATCGACGGATTCGGTGTCGGCGCCATGCCGGACGTGGGAGCACTGCGCCCCGGCGATCTCACCGCCGACACCTGCGGGCATGTCCTCGACCACTGCCGCGCCTCACTGGGCCGACCGCTCCGCCTCCCGGCACTCGGGGCGCTGGGCCTGGGCCTCGTCCACCCGCACCCGGATCTCGCCCGACGGACCGGCCGCCCCGTCGCCGCAGGCCGGGCCGCACTCGGCTACCCCGGGGCGGACACCTTCGCCGGGCATCAGACCATGATGGGCGCGGACTTCAGCCGGGTCACGGTGGCCCCGCTCGCCGGGCATCTCGACGAGGTGAGCGGCGCGCTGAAGTCGGCGGGACACCTGGTCGAGCCCCTGCCGGGCCGACCGCTCCTACTCGTCGACGGCGCCGTACTGGTCCACGACAACCTGGAGGCCGACCCCGGCATCAACTGGAACGCCTCCGGCCGGCTCGACGACCTGTCCTTCGACCGCGTCCTCTCCATCGCCCGTACGGTGCGGGCGGTGGCGCCGGTCGCCCGCGTGATCGCCGTCGGCGGCCACGCGGACGGGGCGCTCTCCACGTACGTACGTGAGGGTGACGGCGGCACCGTCGGGCTGGACACACCGGCCACCGGCTTCTACCGCAACGGCGGGCTCCAGGTGCGGCATCTGGGCGTGGATCTCGACCACACCGGACAACTGCCCGACGTCGCCGCCCGCGCGGGCCTCTCGGTCACCCTCGTCGGCAAGGCGGCGGACATCCTGGCGTGCGAGGCCGCAGTACGGCGCCCTGCGGTCGCGACGGCGGAGGTGCTGGAGCACACGTTGGCGGCGGTACGGGGCGGGCAGGGCGGCCTCGTGGTCGCGAACGTCCAGGAGACCGATCTCGCGGGGCACCAGCAGGACACGGGGCGCTACGGGATCGTCCTGGAGCAGGTCGACGCCGGGCTCGCCGAGCTGATGGGGCTGCTCACCGCGCCGGGCGACCGTCTGATCGTCACGGCCGACCACGGCAACGACCCGACGATCGGCCACGCGTACCACACACGCGAGTACGTCCCCGTTCTGATCCACCGGCCGGACGCCGTGGGGATCGAACTCCTGCCGGACGCCGCCACATTGGCGGACGTCGGGGCAACGGCCGCGGTGGCCCTCGGCCTGGACGCCGAGGCTCTGACGACGGGAGCGACGCTGCTCGGCCGACCACCCGGCCGCGCCCGAGGGGTGTCAGCCCATGAACTTCTTGAACTCGTCGGGCAGTTCGAAGTTCTTGTCCGCCTCGGCCGCCGGGAGGCCGAACGCGCCACCCGCCTGCGCCGCCTCCTCGCGCCGCACCGCGGCGGCCTGCTCCTCGGCCTTGCGCTTCATCGGGTTGCCGGAGCGCTGCTTCCCCTTGGCCTGCTTCTGCTGCTTCTTCTGCCTGCCGGGGCCGCCACCCGAGCCCGGAGCGCCCGGCATGCCCGGCATGCCGCCGCCCTGCGCCATCTTCGACATCATCTTGCGAGCCTCGAAGAACCGCTCCACCAGGCTCTTCACGGCGCTGACCTCGACGCCCGAACCCTTGGCGATTCGCGCCCGGCGTGAGCCGTTGATGATGGTCGGCTCGTGCCGTTCGCCCGGCGTCATGGACTTGATGATCGCGGCGGTACGGTCGACGTCCCGCTCGTCGATGTTGCTGATCTGGTCCTTCATCTGCGCCATGCCGGGCAGCATCCCGAGCAGCTTCGAGATGGAGCCCATCTTCCGGACCTGTTCCATCTGCGCCAGGAAGTCGTCGAGCGTGAACTCCTTGGGCCCCTTCGCCAGCTTCTGGGCCATCTTCTCGGCCTCGGCCTGGCTGAAGGTCTGCTCGGCCTTCTCGATGAGGCTGAGCATGTCGCCCATGCCGAGGATGCGGGACGCCATGCGGTCCGGGTGGAACGCGTCGAACTCGTCCAGCTTCTCGCCGTTGGAGGCGAACATGATCTGCTTGCCGGTGACGTGCGCGATGGAGAGCGCGGCGCCGCCGCGGGCGTCGCCGTCGAGCTTCGACAGGACGACGCCGTCGAAGCCGACGCCGTCACGGAAGGCCTCCGCGGTGTTGACCGCGTCCTGGCCGATCATCGCGTCGACGACGAACAGGACCTCGTCGGGGCTGACGGCGTCGCGGATGTCCGCGGCCTGCCGCATCAGCTCCTCGTCGATGCCGAGACGACCGGCGGTGTCGACGATGACGACGTCGTGGACCCGGTCCTTCGCGTACTTGATGGAGTCCTTGGCGACCTTGACCGGGTCGCCGACGCCGTTGCCGGGCTCGGGGGCGTACACCGAGACGCCCGCGCGTTCGGCGACGACGGAGAGCTGGTTCACGGCGTTGGGGCGCTGCAGGTCACAGGCGACCAACAGCGGGGAGTGGCCCTGACCCTTGAGCCAGAGGCCCAGCTTGCCCGCGAGGGTCGTCTTGCCCGCGCCCTGGAGACCCGCGAGCATGATCACGGTCGGCGGCTGCTTGGAGAAGCGCAGGCGCCGCGTCTCGCCACCGAGGATGCCTACGAGCTCCTCGTTGACGATCTTGATGATCTGCTGGCTGGGGTTGAGCGCCCGCGAGACCTCCTCCCCGCGCGACCGCTCCTTCACCTTCGCGGTGAAGTCTCGGACCACGGGGAGCGCGACGTCCGCCTCGAGGAGCGCGATGCGGATCTCGCGTGCGGTGGCGTCGATGTCCGCCTCGGACAGTCGCCCCTTGCCGCGGAGGGTTTTGAACGTCGCTGAGAGGCGATCGGAGAGGGTATCGAACACGGCGCTCGTAGGTCCTCAGGGGTCGGGGGCAGGGTGGATTGCTCTCCAGGGTATCCGGCCGGGCGAACGCGGGGGGCCCTGCCCGGTATGAATGCCTGTACGGGGCCCTCCGCCGCGGCGTCGCACCGCCCCCCACCGCGGCGTCGCACCGCCCCGTACGACGGCTGTCCGCGCCGCTCCGCGACCCACGTGGTCAGCCGCGCAGGGCCTCCTCCACGATCTTCGCGACCGTCGTGGCCTCCCCGTCCGTCAGGAGGGCCCCGTCGGCGCGCGTGACGTACACGGTGTCCACCACGTTCGCGCCCAGCGTGGACACGTGCGCGCTGCGGACCCGTACCGCCGCCTCCTCCAGCGCCCGCCCGATCCGGTGCAGCAGGCCGGGGGCGTCCTGCGCGCGTACTTCGATGACGGTGGCGAGCTCCGAGCTGCCCGGCACCACCGTCACACGGGGCGGCGGGGCCTGTGTGCCGCGCCGCCGGGGATAGGCGGCCTCGCGCTCCGCGAGGCGGGACCGGATGTCGAGCGAACCGTCCAGGGCGCGCACGAGGTCGGCGCGCAGCCGCGTCGCCTGGGGCAGGGACCCGTACGCCGCCGCGACCCGCCAGCTCAGCAGCAGGACGTCGGAGGCCTCGCCGAGCGCGGTGGGCAGTTCGACGATGCGCAGATCGGCGGCCCGCACGGTGAGACGGTGCAGCGCGAGGACTCCGGCGGCGGCAGGCAGGACGCCGGGGCGGTCGGGCAGGGCGATGAGCAGTTCGACGCCGACCGGCTCCGGTTCGTCGTCCTCCTGAGGAGGTTCCGGCTGGGCGTGGAGGGACAGGACGGGGCCGCCGGTGCGCAGCGCCTCGACGGCGAGGCGTTCCTGCTCGGCGCTGGTCACCACGGGGCGCGGTACGGCCGGTGCCTTGCCCGCGAGGGCCGCTGCGACGCGGCCGACGAGGTCCGTGACGAGCGATCCGCGCCAGGTGGACCAGGCGGCGGGACCGGTGGCGAGCGCGTCGGCCTCGGTGAGCGCGTGGAGCAGTTCGAGGGTGGACAGCGAGTCGACCTTCTCGGCGACGGAGCTGACGGTGGCCGGATCGTCCAGGTCGCGCCGCGTGGCCGTCTCGACGAGCAGCAGATGGTGGCGTACGAGCGTGGCGACGACATCCGCGTCGGCCCGGTCGAAGCCGATCCGCAGGGCGACGGAGCGCGCGACGGGCTCGCCGGCCTCGGAGTGGTCGCCGGGCAGGCCCTTGCCGATGTCGTGGAGCAGGGCGGCGACCAGGAGCAGGTCGGGGCGGCTCACGCGCCGGGTGAACGCGGACGCCTCGACCGCCGTCTCGACGAGGTGGCGGTCCACGGTCCAGGTGTGCACGGCGTTGCGCTGGGGGCGACAACGGACGCGCTCCCACTCGGGGATGAGGCGGGTGATGAGCCCTTCGGCCTCGAACGCTTCCCACACATCGACGGTCGGCTCCCCCGCGCCGAGCAGCGTGACGAATTCCTCACGCACCGCGGCGGGCCACGGCACGGGCAGCGGCTGCGCGGCGGCGAGCCGTCGGACGACGTACGGCGAGATCGGCAGCCCGGACTGGGCGGCGGCGGCAGCGGCGCGCAGCGGCAGCCCGGGGTCGCGTTCGACACGCGCCGTCCTGGCGAGTACGGCCTCGCCGTCCTGCTCCACGACGCCTTCGGCGAGCGGCGTCCGCTCCGGGGCGGGCCTGTTGCCGCCGAGGAGGGCACGGAACCGGGGGCGGGCGGCGCGGGAGCGCAGGACGCGGTTGACCTCGCGCCAGGTGACGTCGGAGGCGTACGACACGGTCCGCGCCGCTTCGTAGACCTGCCGCAGGAGTTCGTCGGCGTCGGCGATGCCGAGGTCCGCGGCGACGCCGTCCTGCTCCTGGAGGGCGAGCCGATCGGTGGCGCGGCCCGTGGTCAGGTGCAGGGAGTCGCGTACATCGAGGAGCGCGCGGCGGGCGTCGGCAAGTCCTTCGCGGGGAGCGTCGGCCAGCCAGGACGCGGCGACGGCGCGGAGCGCGGTGGCGTCCCTGAGCCCGCCCCGTGCCTCCTTGATGTCGGGTTCGAGAAGGAACTGCAGCTCGCCCTGGCGCTCCGCGCGTTCGCGGCAGAGCTCGTCGAGTTCGGGAAGGCGTTTGGGGGCCTGGTTGCGCCAGTCGGCGAGCACGGCGGTGCGCAGGGCCGCGGTGGGCGCCGGGTCGCCGACGATGTGGCGGGCGTCGAGGAGCCCGAGTTGCACCTTGAGGTCCTGGCCGGCGGTCTTACGGGCCTCGGCCGTCGTACGTACGGAGTGGTCGAGGGCGAGCCCGAGGTCCCACACGGGGTACCAGACGCGGTCCGCGAGCGCGGCGATGGCCGCGGCGTCGGAGCCCCCGTCGTGCAGGAGGAGAAGGTCGAGGTCGCTACGGGGGGACAGTTCACCGCGTCCGTAGCCACCGACGGCGACGAGGGCCGCGCCCTGGACGCCGACCTCGCGGACCGCTGCGGTGAACAGCGCGTGCAGCCAGTCGTCCGTGAGGCGTGCCAGGGCGGCGCGGCGCGGCGGCCCGGACCGCGTCTTCTCGTGGAGAAGGCGCAGCCGGGCCGCCGCGTAACCGCTGGGTCCGGGGTCCGGTTGTCCGGTCGTCTGTTCAGGGGTGGTCACCCGGCAGGTCCCGTCTTTCGGCGGGCGTCCCGCGTGCGGGACGCCCGGTTTCGCTGCGCGTCCCGTCTCCGAGCGCGCTCGGTGTCACAACTCGCGCGACGTTGTCACGAGTTGGGCGCCGGCTCGCGCCCCGTCCCCGGAACGCGAGCGGCGCCGGGCGCACTCCTCGACGGAGTGCGCCCGGCGCCAGAGCGTGCCCGCTCACCGAGCACGCGCTGGCATCGGACCGTGTCGGTGTCAGAGGGCGTCCGGGCCGCGTTCCCCCGTACGTACCCGGACCGCCGTGTCCACCGGCACGCTCCACACCTTGCCATCGCCGATCTTGCCTGTCCTGGCGGCTTTCACGACGACTTCGATGAGCTCATCGGCGTCCCCGTCCTCGACCAGCACCTCGATGCGGATCTTCGGTACGAGGTCGACGGTGTACTCCGCGCCCCGGTAGACCTCGGTGTGGCCGCGCTGCCGGCCGTAGCCGCTTGCTTCCGTGACCGTCAGGCCCTGGACGCCGAAGGCCTGGAGGGCCTCCTTGATCTCGTCCAGTCGGTGTGGCTTGACGACTGCGGTGATGAGCTTCATACGTCCACCTTCTTGTTCTGCGCCGCGGCGGCGAAGTCCTTGTCCGGAGCGGTCACACTGCTTCGGCCCGAGGGCGAGCCTCCCACCGCGCTGAAGTCGTAGGCGGATTCCGCGTGGAATGCCATGTCCACACCGCTGGTCTCGTCGTCCTCGGAGGCCCGGAAGCCGATGGTGACGTCGACGATCTTGGCCAGGATCCAGGAGACGACGAAGGAGTACGCCATCACCGAGAAGGCGCCGACCGCCTGCTTGCCGAGCTGCGAGGCGCCGCCGACGCCGTCGATGGCGAGGACTCCGACGAGCAGGGTGCCGATGACGCCGCCGACGAGGTGGACGCCGACCACGTCGAGCGAGTCGTCGTAGCCCAGCTTGTACTTGAGGCTGACGGCCCACGAGCAGGCCGCTCCCGCGACGACGCCGATGAGCAGCGCGCCGAACGGGTTGACGTGCGCGCCGGACGGGGTGATCGCCACAAGACCGGCAATGGCTCCTGAGGCCGCGCCGAGGGTGGTGAACGCGCCGTGCCTGATGCGCTCGTAGATCAGCCAGCCGAGCATGGCCGCGCCGGTGGCGATCTGCGTGTTGAAGGCCATGACGGCGGCCGTGCCGTTGGCGGCGAGGGCGGAGCCGGCGTTGAAGCCGAACCAGCCGAACCACAGCAGCGCGGCACCGAGGACCACCAGCGGCAGGTTGTGGGGCCGCATCGCGTCCTTCTTGAAGCCGATGCGCTTGCCGACGACAAGCACCGCGGCGAGTGCTCCGACACCGGCGTTGATGTGGACCGCCGTACCACCGGCGAAGTCGATCACTTCCAGCTTGAAGAGCCAGCCGTCGGCCTGCCACACCCAGTGCGCGACCGGGAAGTAGACGACGGTGACCCAGAGGGCGATGAACAGCGCCCAGGCGGTGAACTTGACGCGGTCGGCGAGTGCACCACTCATGAGCGCCGGAGTCAGTACGGCGAACATCAGCTGGAACAGGGCGAAGGCGTAGACGGGGATTCCCTCGGTGCCGCCCGTGAGCGTCTCGGCGGTGATGCCCTTCAGACCGATGTGGTCGAAGTTGCCGAGCAGTCCTCCACCGATGTCGTCACCGAACGTGAGCGAGTACCCGTAGAGCACCCACAGCACGCTGACGATGCCGAGCGAGATGAAGGACATGATGAGCATGTTCAGGGCGCTCTTCACCCGGACCATGCCGCCGTAGAAGAAGGCCAGGCCGGGCGTCATCAGCATGACGAGCGCGGCACTGATCAATACGAATGCGGTATCTGCGCCATTCAAGGCCGGCGTCTCCTCGTGGGTGGGAAATACGGCCCGTGCGGATGCTCTTACTTCAGTGGGCCGACTAGTGGTGAGGAGATTGACGTGGGGGCATTTCGGTCGATGCCGCCCGATGTTTCGCGCCAGTGACGAAGTGGTCCGGGGTGTTACGCCTGGATGAACTGCCGTGTCGCGGGGTGCGGTGATGGCAGAATCCGGCCGCGACACCCACCCGGCGACCTGGAGCGGGGAAGCCGTGTCGGCTTGTACGGGGCGGACGCCGCAGCCGGAAGCCCTCCAACCAGCACCGCGCGCCGGGGAAGCCCGCGGGCGTCCCACGGAGGGCGTTCAGGGGCCGCTCAGACCGCTTCCGCCGCCTCCGGGATCTCCTCCGTGAGCTGCTCGGTGAGCTGGCTGATCTCGGAGACGTCCCCGAAGTCCCTGGTGGCCGCGGTCACCGTCCTGCGGAGTCGCGTGTTGACCCGCTCGGAGCGCACCTTCTTGGCGATGTCCAGCGCCTCCTTGATCAACGGCGTGGACCGCTCGGGCTCCCTCTTGAGGAGGTGGACGGTGGCCATCCCGACGAGGTTCAGCGCGTACGACCGCTGATGCACCTCGTCCTTCTCGAAAAGCTCGACGGCGCGCGTCATCACCGGCTCGGCGAGCGAGGCGTACGTCGGGCTGCGCCCGGCCACGTAGGCCAGGTCTCTGTAGGAGTGCGCGTTCTCCCCGTTGAGCTCGGCCTCGGAGAAGAACCGGATCCAGTCCGGCTCCGGCTCGCCGTCGTCCCCCGCGTCGGCGAAGGTGTTCTCCGCCATCCGCACCGCCCGCTTGCACTTGCCGGGCTGCCCCATGTTGGCGTAGGCCCGCGCCTCCATCGCGTACAGCATCGACTGCGTACGGGCCGTGGCGCACCCCCTGCCGCCGTACTGCGCGAGATGGATGAGCTCCAAGGCGTCGTCGGGGCGGCCGACATGGATCATCTGACGGCTCATGGAGGAGAGGATGTACGACCCGAGGGCCTTGTCCCCCGCCTCCTTGGCGGCGTGCAGGGCCAGGACGAAGTACTTCTGGGCGTTGGGCTGGAGGCCCACGTCGTAGCTCATCCAGCCGGCCAGCTCGGACAGTTCGGCCGCGCACCTGAACAGGCGCCGCGCGGTGACGTCGGACTGCGGCTCCTGGAGCAGGTCCGTCACCTCGTGGAGCTGACCCACGACGGCCTTGCGCCGCAGGCCGCCGCCGCACTGCGCGTCCCACTGACGGAACATCACCGTGGTGGACTCCAGGAGGTCCAGCTCCGGCGCGGAGAGCCGGGAGGGGCGGCGCACGGCGGCCGCGGCCGCGCCGTCCTGGTCGCCCGGCGAGGCGGGCACCAGCCAGCGCTGCATCGGCTCGATGAGGGCGGGTCCGGCGGCGAGCGCGAGCGACGTCCCCAGGAAGCCGCGCCGGGCCAGCATCAGATCGCTGCGGGAGAACTCACTGATCAGGGAGATGGTCTGGGGAGCGGCCCAGGGCAGATCGACACCGGAGACCGAGGGCGACTGGTGCGCGGAGCGCAGTCCGAGATCCTCGACCGCGACGACGGCGCCGAAGCGCTCGGAGAACAGCTCCGAGAGGATACGCGGGATGGGCTCCCGGGGCTGCTCACCGTCGAGCCAGCGGCGTACCCGGGAGGTGTCGGTACTGATGTGGTGGGCGCCCATCTGGCGGGCCCTGCGGTTCACTTGGCGCGCGAGCTCGCCCTTGGACCAGCCGCTGCGCCTGAACCACGAGCTCAACTGCTCGTTCGGGCGCTTGCCGGTAGCCGAACCGTCTGCGCCACTGCCGCCCACTGGAATGCCCCCATCCGCTGAAGCCCTGTCGCGCGAACTTCCACCAGAATGCCGTCAGTTACGGTCCTCTGTCCGGAGATTGCGCTCCTTCGAACAGGAAACCGAGTTGCCCGCGGCATAACCACGAACGTGTGACTTCCTACCGTTCGCATACTCAAAGTAATCCTACGATCACCCCTCCCGCGAGGGCCGTTCCGTAAACGCCACCATTCGCCACCCCTTCGAATGAACTCGCCTGCGGCCAGGCGCGATTCACTTGACAGGCGACGATCACGAACAGGTGGAGCGTTGCACACGGAGGCGCGCGGACGTCGGTCGCACCACCCCGAGCGCCACCTGGCGCCGCCGACGCGAGGCGCGTGCGAGGCCGAAGAAAGACCGAAGAATCCGGACAAGAAACGGGATGCCGACGGAGGGTCACGACAGGGCTCCGCATCGTAACTACCCACGAGTTCGACCCGTTGGAGGGTGCATGGGCTTCACGATCGGCGGAATCCGGGAGATGCGGTCCGGTTCACGGCGCCGCAGCCGCAGCACCGAGTGCACGACGGTGGCCGAGTACACCGGACTCTGGGGCTGGGACGTCGTCCCCGGCGCACGGGCCGCGGCGGGCCGCTGCTCCTGTGGCGCCGCCGGGTGCCGCGCACCGGGCGCGCATCCGCTGGACCCGGCGCTTGAAGTCCCCGCCGGCGCCACGCTGGACGATGCAGCCAAGGCCTGGTCCGAGACCCCGGGCGCGGCCGTGCTGCTGCCCGTGGGGCGCACCTTCGACATCATCGACGTCGCCGAACCGGCGGGCCGTCGCGCTCTGGTCAGGCTGGAGCGGATGGGGCTGCCGCTGGGCCCCGTCGCCGCCACGCCGACGGGGCGGGCGCACTTCTTCGTCGCACCGGGCGCCGCGGCCGAACTGCCCCAACTGCTCTACCGGATGGGCTGGGACGACGCCGGTCTCGATCTGCGCGGGCTCGGCGCGGGCGACCATGTCACCGCCCCGCCGTCCGATCTCGGCGGCCTCGGGCCCGTCCGCTGGCTCCGGCCGCCGGTCCTGGACACGGCGGCCGACCCGCCGCAGGCGCGGCTGCTGCTCGGCACCCTGGCGTACGTCTGCCACCGCTCGCCGGTCTGCGACTGAGCCCCCCGACTCCCGGCCCGCCGTGGCATCGCCTGCCGCGCCCCGTCGCCTCCGTACGAAGGGCCCCACCGCACGCTCACCACGCGGAAGGGCCCTTTCTTCGTACAGCGCCCCGTTCAGCGCCTCGTACGCCGTCTCTCGTACGGCGCCTCTCAGCCGTCGATCAGCGCGTCGACGAACGCCTCCGGCTCGAACGGCGCCAGGTCGTCAGGACCCTCGCCCAGTCCGATCAGCTTGACCGGCACACCCAGCTCGCGCTGGACCGCGATCACGATGCCGCCCTTGGCCGTACCGTCCAGCTTCGTCAGCACGATGCCGGTGATGTCCACGACCTCGGCGAACACCCGCGCCTGTACGAGGCCGTTCTGCCCCGTCGTCGCGTCCAGGACCAGCAGCACCTCGTCCAGCGGACCGTGCTTCTCCACGACGCGCTTGACCTTGCCGAGCTCGTCCATCAGCCCGGTCTTGGTGTGCAGCCGCCCCGCCGTGTCGATGAGGACGACATCCGCCCCCTCGGCGATGCCCTCCTTGACCGCGTCGAAGGCGATCGACGCCGGGTCGCCGCCCTCGGGGCCGCGCACCGTACGAGCGCCCACGCGCTCGCCCCACGTCTGGAGCTGATCGGCCGCGGCGGCGCGGAAGGTGTCGGCGGCGCCGAGCACGACCGACCTGCCGTCGGCCACCAGTACGCGCGCCAGCTTGCCCGTCGTCGTCGTCTTGCCGGTGCCGTTGACGCCGACGACCATCACGACACCCGGGGTGTCCAGACCGCTCTCGGTCTTCACGGCGCGGTCGAAGTCCGTACGGAGCAGCGCGAGCAGTTCCTCGCGCAGCAGCGTGCGCAGCTCGTCGGGCGTACGCGTACCGAGCACCCTGACCCGTTCACGGAGCCGGTCCACCAGCTCCTGCGTCGGCGCGACACCGACGTCGGCGGTGAGCAGGGTTTCCTCGATCTCCTCCCACGTCTCCTCGTCGAGGTGCTCGCGCGACAGCAGCGTGAGCAGTCCCTTGCCGAGGGTGTTCTGCGAGCGGGCGAGCCGGGCCCGCAGTCTGACCAGACGGCCCGCGGACGGTTCCGGGACCTCGATCGCCACGGGCGGAGCGGCCACAACCGGATCCTCGACGGCGGGCGGCGTCGCGGTCGCGTCGGCCGCGTCGGGGAGGCCCACCTCCTCGATGGTGCGGCGGGTTTCCTCCCGCGGCGGCCCCGACTCGTCGCCGACGTGCGGCTCCGCGGGCGGGGTCGTGATGGTCGGCGTGCTCGACGGTGCCGAGGGCGGCAGCTGCTTCTTCTTGCGGCTGCTGACCACGAGCCCGCTGATCACGCCGACAGCGACCAGGGCGATGACTACGGCGAGAATGACGATGTCCACCACGTCATCTTCGCAGGCGGTGGCCGGCTTATGCCGATGGGGAGATTCCGGGCCCCGGCGGGGCGGGAAATCCCCGGAACGGGGCCGCCCCGAGGCGGGTCAGCCCATCTCCTCCAGTGCCTTGCCCTTGGTCTCGGGAATCCACTTCAGGATGAAGAAGATCAAGAGCGGGGCGAAGGCGGAGTAGATCACGTACGCGCTCGAGAGATCCCAGTCCGAAAGGGTCGGGAACGTGACGGTGACGGCCCAGTTGGCGATCCACTGCGCCGACGCGGCGACGCCGAGCGCGGCGGCCCGGACCCTGCCGGGGAAGATCTCGCCGAGCAGCACCCAGACGACGACGCCCCACGACAGCGCGAAGAAGAGCACGAAGGAGTGGGCGGCGATGAGCGCCACGGTGCCCTGCGTGCTGGGGATGGAGATGTTGGTGCCGCTGCCGCTCTTGTACGAGAACGCCCAAGCCGCCAGGGCCAGCGAGACCGTCATACCGACGGAGCCGATCAGCAGGAGCGGCCGGCGGCCGATCCGGTCGACGAAGACCATCGCGATGACGGTGCCGATGATGTTGATGATCGACGTGGTGAACGAGTAGAAGAACGAGCTGGTGGGATCGATGCCGACGGACTGTCACAGAGACGCGCTGCAGTAGAAGATCACGTTGATGCCGACGAGTTGCTGGAGCGCGGAGAGACCGATGCCGATCCAGACGACTGGCAGGAAGCCCACCCTGCCGAGCAGGTCCTTGAACGTCGGCTTGTCCTCCTTACGGAGGTTGAGCTCGATCTCCCGGACCCGCGCGTCCAGGTCGACGTTCTTGTCCTCGACCTCGGCCAGCACCCCCTTGGCCGCGCTGTTCCTGCCGACGGAGACCAGGAATCGGGGCGATTCGGGGATCGCGAAGGAGAGCAGGCCGTAGAGGAGCGTCGGGACGACCATGACACCGAGCATCCACTGCCAGGCCTCCAAGCCGCCGATCTCGCCGCGCTGGTGACGATCCCCGCCTGCTGGAACGAGGCGAGCCGGCCGCGGTACGCGGGCGGCGAGACCTCCGCGATGTACGCGGGGCCGATGACGGAGGCCATCCCGATGGCGAAGCCGCCGATGACCCGCCACATGGCGAGGTCCCAGAGCGCGAAGGGCAGCGCGGAGCCGACGGCGCTGATGGTGAACAGCACGGACGAGATCTGCATGCAGTGAATACGGCCGATCCGGTCGGCGATCCGGCCCGCCGTCGCGGCGCCGATGGCGCAGCCGATCAGGGCGGCGGCGATCACCTGGGCCAGCGCCCCGGAGCCGATGTCGAAACGGTCCCTGATGGCCTCGACGGCGCCGTTGATGACGGAGCTGTCGTAGCCGAAGAGGAAGCCGCCCGTGGCGGCCGCCGCCGTGATGAAGATGACATGGCCCATGTGCTCCGGACGGGTCTGTGGGCCGCCGGACCGCGGCGACTGCGCTGTGCTCGTCACATGGAGCTCCCGGGGCCGCCCGGAAGCGGCACCGGGCATGGGTGGAAAACCCCTCCAGTGGGGAACAGCTCCGCAGGGCCCACCACCTGACGGTGGCCGTTCAGTGGAGTCGAGGAAGGGGAGCGGCGGCGCTCAGCGCAGGCGCTGACTGATCACCTTGGAGACGCCGTCACCCTGCATGGAGACGCCGTACAGCGCGTCGGCGACCTCCATCGTCCGCTTCTGGTGCGTGATCACGATCAGCTGAGAACTCTCCTGGAGCTCCTGCATGATCCGGATCAGCCGCTGGAGGTTGGTGTCGTCCAGGGCGGCCTCGACCTCGTCCATCACGTAGAACGGGCTCGGCCTCGCCTTGAAGATCGACACCAGCAGCGCCACGGCGGTCAGCGACCGCTCGCCGCCCGACAGCAGGGACAGCCGCTTGACCTTCTTGCCGGGCGGCCGGGCCTCCACGTCCACGCCACTGGTGAGCATGTTGTCGGGATCCGTAAGGATGAGGCGTCCCTCGCCCCCGGGGAAGAGGCGCGAGAAGACGCCCTCGAACTGAAGGGCCGTGTCCCGGTACGCCTCCGTGAAGACCTGCTCGACCCGCTCGTCGACCTCCTTGACGACCAGGAGCAGATCGGTGCGGGTCTTCTTGAGGTCTTCGAGCTGCTCGGAGAGGAACTTGTGCCGCTCCTCCAGCGCCGCGAACTCCTCCAGTGCGAGCGGATTCACCTTTCCGAGTTGCTGATACGCCCGTTCGGCCGACCGGAGCCGCTTCTCCTGCTCGCCCCGTACGTACGGCCGGGGCTGATTGCGCGGGTCCTCGGGGTCTTCCGGCAACTCCTCGCCCTCGGCGGGCAGGGACGGCGGTACGAGCTGGTCCGGGCCGTACTCGGCGATCAGGCCGGCGGGCTCGACGCCCAGTTCTTCCAGGGCCTTCGCCTCCAGCTGCTCGATCCGCATCCGCTTCTCGGCGCCCAGGACCTCGCCCCGGTGCACCGAGTCGGTGAGCTTGTCGAGTTCGTTCTTGAGGTCGCGCCCCTGGTTCCGCTCCGCGACCAGCTCCTGTTCACGGCCCGCCTTGGCCGCCTCGGCCGCAGTGCGTTCCTCGTCGGCGCGTACGACCGACACCTCCACGTGCGCCAGCAACTGTCTCGCGCCGGAGGCGACGGCGCCTGCCACGGCCGCCTCGTGGCGCAGTCTGGCCCGCCGCTGCTCCGCGCGGGCCCGTGCCTCGCGCTCGGCGCGGGCGCCCCGGTCGAGGTAGTCCGCGCGGCCTGCGAGTCCCTTGACGCGCTCCTCGTGGGTACGGACCTGGAGCCGCGCCTCCATCTCGGTCTGCCGGGCGTTCGCCCCGTCGGCGGCGAGCCGGTCCCGTACGGACGTATCGGGCTCCTCCTCGGCGGGTGCCTCCTCGGCGACGAGCAGGCGCTCCGCCAGCTCCTCCGCCTCCTCGGCGGCCCGGTCCAGCGCGTCCTGGGCTTTCGCGGTGGCCGCGGAGGTTCGCTCGGCCTCGCCCGCGGCGCCCCTGGCCTGGCCGGCGAGCCGCCCCAACTGGCCGGACACGGCGGACTTCTCCCGGTCGGCGGCCCGCCTCCGCTCCCCCAACTCCTCTACGAGGGCGACGCATTCGGTACGGCGGCCGGTCGCCCGGCGCTGCGCGTCGGCCAGTTCGTCGCACCGTACGGCCAGTTCGGCAAGCTCGGCGGCCGCCTCGTCGACGGATGCCCGCACCTCCAGCAGGCTGGGCGCCCCGGCTGAGCCACCGTGCGCGAAATGGACGCCCAGGAGGTCACCCTCCGCCGTCACGGCGGTCAGCCCGGGGTGTGCGCCGACAAGCTCCTCGGCCTCCTCCAACGTGGTGACGACGACCATGTCCTGGACGAGTCGTCGTACGGCGCCCATGAGCGCGTCGGGGCCCCGTACGAGGTCGACG
>NZ_JARJHW010000269.1:0-7488 GCF_040560175.1 Streptomyces panacea | reverse complement strand
TGAGACGGGTGGCGCGGCGGCGGGGGGCGAGGGGGACGGAGGCGAAGGTGAACGTGACGGCCGGTGGCGCGGCCGTTGTGGCGGCGGTCGTCTTCGCGCTCGCCGACTTCACGGCGGTCGTCTTCGCGGTCGCCTTCTTGGCGGCGGCTGCGGTCGTTGTGGCGGCGGTCGGGGCGGTGTCGGCGGGTCTCGCCGTGTCGGATGCGTCGACGGTGTCGAGCGTGTCGGCGGACAGGGGGCACCTCCGGGCGCGCGTGATCGGTCGAGCCGACCCTCCGTGCCGCCGACGGACCGCGCGACCGCAGGCCCGCCGACCGGGTACGAAGCGGCGCCGTACGAGGGGTGTTCGGGGCGGGGCGGCGTGTCGGCGTGACAGGCGGTGGGTGAGCGGGTGAGCGGGTGAGCGAGCGCGTCCGCGCCCAGGCGCGCCCGCATCGGCCCTCAGTCCGCCTTGCGGAAGATCTCCGACAGCCTGTCCCCGCTGTCCGGCGACAGCGGCCCCGGCGTGTCCGGCCCCTGGAGGCCCAGCAGCACCGCCAGGTCCCTGCCGTGTACGTCCACCGCCGACTCCACCAGTGATGCCAGCGCCTCCACCGATTCGCGGGCGCGGGACCGGGCCACCGTCGCGCAGCCCGCCGCGATCAGGACGGCGGGCCACCACCAGACGGCGACGGCGAGACAGCCGAGCGACCACGCGCCGAGCCGGGCCGCCGCCGCCAGGGACGCGCGGGCGGACTCGATCTGGCGCTGGGCCGGTTCGGGAAGGATCAGCCAGAGGCGTGGCCAGACGGCGGCGAGGTCGATGCCGTACGCCGCGTGGACCCGCCGGGCCGCCGCCGCGAGACGGTCGCCGTACCAGGTGGGGCGGCTCGGTGGGACCAGGGCGATACGGTCGCGGGCCCGGGTGAGGCGTTCGATCCCGGCGGCCGGGGTGGCCGGGTCGCGGATCGCGTCGGTCCGTGCGCGGTCGAGGCGCCGCCAGGCCGCGTGACGGCGGCGCTGGAGGCGGCGTCCGAGGGGGAAGCGGCTCTCGCGCACCCAGAAGCTCTCGACGGCGGCCCCCACGAACTGCGCGGCCAGCGACAGTCCCGCGGAGAGCAGAAGGACGGCGGCCACCGCGACCGCCGCCGTGCCGGTGCGGTCCATGACCGGCCGGGCGGTGAGGTCGTCGAGTGCCTCGCTCAGTCGGTGGATGTCGTACCAGTGGGTGTGCCCGAGGGTCGTGCCGGCGGCGAGGACGCCCAGGAAGAGGGCGCCGGGCAGTACGAGGAGGTTGAGCCACCGCTCGGTGAGTTTCGTGCCGAGCGTGACCAGGAGCGGGTTCACCGGCGCGGATACGTCGAGAGCCCCGGGCTCATGCCGTCGGGTCTTCGCGCAGGCGCTCTTTGCGCATCCGTACGCCGTTGACCGCGCACGCGGGCGCCGGCCACAGGTCCTTGGCGGGCTCGCGGCGCGTGCAGGGCACCGTACCGGGACAGAGCGCGACCTTGATCATCGGGCGGACACCGGGCAGGGCGGCGGAAGATCCCGGGACTCCGCCCCGTCGGCCGCCGAGCCCTCGCGCGTCGCCCGCCCTGCGCAGCGCCTCGTCCACCGCGTCGAGGGCGGCGTCCAGTTCATCCGGGTCGGCGGCGTTCGCGGTCAGCAGCCGGGTCGCCCGCCCGACCGCCTCCGCGACCCGGGCGTCACGGCTCCCCAGTCCGTCCGGGGCGTTGAGCAGCAGGCACAGAGCCGCGATGGAATCGGTGCGTCGACGCTCCCCCGGCGCGCTGCCTGATGCGGTCATGGCGCCAAGTGTGCCTCGGGCGCGCACTCTTGGCTCCGGCTTGAACACAATGGGTCAGTGGAACGGACGCGTGGTGGGGCGAGCAGGGGGAGGGCGTAAGGGTGAGGGTGACGAGTCGGGAGCGGCTGCTGGCCGCGGTGGCCGAGCGGCTGGCGCGGGTCGATCAACAGGGCGACGAGGCAATGCTGTTCGGCCCCGAGGCCGACGCCGAGGTGGCGGCGTTGCTGCGCGGCTGCGACCTGGGCACCGACATGGAGGCCCGGCACGTGGCCGGTTGGCTGTTCTGGTACCGCTGCGCGTCGCTCGGCGAGGGGCGTGGCGCGGAGGAGGGCAGCTGTGCCGGGATGCTGCTCTATCCCGTCTGGGTGCGCGACCGTGCCGCCGTACCACCGGAGTTGGCGGGCTTCTGGGCCGCTCAGCCCCCGGAGTCCTGGCCGGATCCGGCGAGCGCGGACGGGCCGGAGGAGTGGACGCTGGTGTGCCTGGCCGCCACGGCCGCCGGGCAGGGCCGTCAACTGCCCGGGGCACCACCCGAGATGGCGAGGGCGTTCGAACTGCCGGGCACCACACCCGACATCGTGCGGGCGCAGGCGATCGGCGCGGGACGGCTCGCCGTGCTCGCCACCGATGACGACGACCCGGAACGCGCCCTCCGTGTCGGCCGGCTGGCGGAGGCGATGGCCGCGGCGGCCATCGCCCGGGGCGACGACGAGCTGCGGCAGGAGTCGGCGCGCCTGGCCGACGAGGCGTTACGGCTCCAGCGCCACGCCGTGCGGCTCACCCCGGCCGACGACCCCGACCGCCTGCCGCGTCTGAGCGATCACGGGCTGTGGCTCGTCGCGCGCTACGAGCGGACGTCCGATCCGGAGGACCTGGACGAGGCGATCGGGATCGCGCGTGACGTCGTGGCTCAGGCGGCGGACCGCGCCCCCGGCGGCGACCTGGATCTTCCCCGGTACCGGAGCATCCTGGCGCGGGCGTCGGCCCTGCGGCTCGATCGGTCGGGCGGTGCGGTCGAGGAGTTCGACGAGGTGGTCGAGCTGTACCGGCGGGCCGCGCCCGGCGACCCGAACGGGCCGGGTCCGGGTCTGGCGAATCTCGGCGGCGCGCTCCTCAAGCGGTACGAGGTGACCGGGGCGCTGCCGGACGTGGAGGAGGCGATCACCGTGCTGTCCCGGTCGCGCCGGGAGATGTGGTCCGAACCGCAGGAGCGGTCGCGGGCGGACGAACAGCTGGGAGTCGCCCTGCGCGCGCGGTACGCGCGCCTCGGAGACGTGACCGATCTGGAGGAGGCGCGGCGCCTGCTCGGCGGCGAGGCCCCGCACGCCGTCGCCGCAGGAGCAGACGTGGACGTGGACGTGGACGTGGACGCGGCCACCACGGCAGAGGTCATCACCGCGGACGCCACCACGGCAGACGCCATCACCGCGGACGCCGCCACCACCCACGAGACGACCGGCCGTACGCTTCAGCGCCTGGTCAACTCCGCCCTGGAGCTGCGTGGTCGCTACGAGCGGGGTCTTGGTGACCCGGACGATCTCCGTACGGCGTCGGCGAGCCTGCGCGAGGCGCTCGCGATGCTCCCGGCCGGTCACGCGGCGCGGCCGGGCGTACTCGGCGACCTCGGCGGCGTCCTGGTCTCCAGCCATCAACACGCGGCCGGGCCGGACGAGTTGACCGAGGCGGTCGACGCGTTGCGTGAGTCCGTACGGGAGACACCCGCCGGACACCATCAGCTCGGCGGACGGCTGATCAATCTCGGTGCCGCGCTGATGCTCCGTCACAACCGGCTGGAGGATTCGGCGGATCTCGCCGAGTCGCTGGACTGTCGCCGGCGCGCCGCGGCGCTGCCCGGCACCTCTCCCGTGAAGCGCGCCGCGATCCTGTCCGCGACGGGCGCCGCTCTGATCCGTACCGCCGACCGGACCAGGGAGCCGGCCACCGCCGATCAGGCGGTGGAGCACATCAGGGCTGCGCTGGAGCTGACCGATGCGACCGATCCGCTCCTGCCGCAAAGGCAGTTGGCGCTCTCGATCACCCTTCTGCGGCGCTTCGAGATCACGCTCGGCCGCCACGACGTGCGGGAGGCGCGCAGGCTCGTGGACGCGGTGCTCGCCGCGCTGCCCGAGGGGTCTCCCCGGCGGGGGAACGTCCTGATGGTGGCCGCCGCCGCCCAGCGGGCCTCACTGCGGACCGCTCTGTCGTCGAACGCGCGGAACGAGGTGGTCCGGCTGCTGCGTGAGGCCGTCGATGTGACCCCGCCGGACCATCCGAACCTCACGACGCGGCTGTCCGCGCTCGGCACGGCCCTGGCCGAACGGTACGGGCGCACGCGCGCGGAGGACGATCTCAAGCAGGCCGCCGGGGCCTTCCGCGAGGCGGCGCTGGAACCGCAGTGCCCGCCGTCCGAACGGCTGGAGGCCGCCTGGAAGTGGGCCCGTGCCGGGCTGGAGCTCGGACGGCCGGATCTCGCGCTGAAGGGGTACGTCGTCGCCGTCGACCTGATGCCGGTCCTCTCGCCGCGCCATCTGCTGCGCGACGACCAGGAAGTCCGGCTCGCGGAGACGACGGGGCTGGGCGCGGAGGCCGCCGCCTGCGCGGTCCGGTGCGGTGAACCAGGTCTCGCGGTACGGCTGTTGGAGCAGGCGCGCGGAGTGCTGCTGGCGCAGGCCCTCGACGCGAACAGCGACCTGACGGAACTGGCCCGCAGGGCACCGGAGTTGGCGGGCCGACTGGTCAGGCTGAGGGACGGACTCGACGAGTCGACGGGTGCCTCGGAGCCGGAGCCGGAGCCGGAACCGGAGGACAGCGGGGGGCCCGCGGGGGAGGACCCCGCCAGCGACCGACGGCAGCGGCTGACGGCCCAATGGGACGAGCTGACCGCACAGATCCGCGCCGAGTACCCGGAGTTGCGCCTCTTCCGTCCCGTACGCGACTGGGACGAGGCCGAGTTGTCCGCCACGGCCGCCCACGGCCCCGTCGTCCTGGTGCATGTGCCACGCGCCGACAGCGGCGGCGCCGCCGAAGTCCCGTCCGGCGGAGCGCTCTTGGTGACCGGACGGTCCGTCGAGGCCGTACCGTTGCCGCTGCTCACCGCACCGGCGGTCACCGCGCACACCGAGCGTTTCCACGACGCGCTCGCCCGGCTGAACGCGCCCGGGAGCGGTCACGAGGAAGCGCTGCGGGCACAGGACGAGGTGCGGTCCACACTCGACTGGCTCTGGTCGGCAGTCACCGGCCCCGTGCTCGACCGGCTGGGCTTCGGCGTCCCCCCGGAGGGGGAGGCGCCGCCGCGGCTCTGGTGGTCGCCGGGCGGGCTGCTCGGCACGCTGCCCCTGCACGCCGCCGCGCCGTACGGCACCGGGCCCGGTGCCCTCGACCGGGTGGTGTCCTCGTACGCCCCCACGCTCCGTACGCTCCACCACGCCCGCACGCGTGTCCCGGCCCGTATCCCCTCGCGCGCCTACGCGCGGCCGGCCGCCGACGCACACGGCGGCGGCGTGGGCGAGGGTGTGGGCGTGGGTGTGCGTGCCCGCAGGGACGACTCCGTGCTGATCGTCGCGGTCCCGGAGGCGGATGGACAGCCCGCGCTGCACGGCGCGCGCGAGGAGGCCGAGTGGCTGGCGGAACGGCTGCCGTACGCCACGGTCCTCGCCGACGGCGCGGCGACCCGCGCGGCGGTCGAGGCCCGGCTGCGCGACCACGCGCACGCGCACTTCGCCTGCCACGCCGTCAGCGACCCGCTGCGCCCGTCGGCCGGCCGGATGGTGCTGCACGGCCCGCCCGACGCGTCGCCGACGATCCGCGATCTCGCCCGGCTGCGCCTGCCCGGCGCGCGTCTGGCCTACCTGTCGGCGTGCGACACCATGCGGATCAGCGCCGAACTCGCCGACGAGTCCGTACACATCGCGAGCGCCTTCCAGATGGCGGGCTTCCCGCATGTCGTCGGCTCGCTCTGGCAGGTGGACGACACGGTCGGGACCCGGATCGCCCGCCGGGTGTACGAGCAGCTGGACACCGGCGCCGGGGCCGCCCTCACCGTCGAGGACACGGCGCGCGCCCTGCACCGCGCGGTGTGCGAGGTCCGGGCCGACTACCCCCGTACGCCGAGCCTCTGGGCCTGCCAGGTCCACGCGGGGCCGTGACGGACAGCCCCGGAGGTCACCCCGCCAGCGTCTTCAGGCGGGCCGCCGCGTCCGCCAGGACCTCCGTGCGCTTGCAGAACGCGAAGCGTACGAAGGGCGCGCCCTGCTCCCGGTGGTCGTAGAACACCGCGTTCGGTACGGCCACCACCCCGCACCGCTCCGGCAGCGCCCGGCAGAAGGCGAAGCCGTCGCTCTCGCCGAGCGGCCGGATGTCGGTGGTGACGAAGTACGTGCCGGCCGGCCGGTAGACCTCGAAACCGGCCGCGGCGAGCCCCGCCGACAGCAGGTCGCGCTTGGCCCGCAGATCGTCGCGCAGCTCGTCGAAGTAGCTGTCCGGCAGCCGCAGCGCCTCGGCGACGGCGTACTGGAAGGGGCCCGCCGAGACGTACGTCAGGAACTGCTTCGCCGCCCTGACCGTCGTCACCAGCTCCGGCGAGGCCGTCACCCAGCCGACCTTCCAGCCGGTGAACGAGAACGTCTTGCCCGCGCTCCCGATGGTGACCGTGCGCCCGCGCATCCCCGGGAAGGACGCGAGGGGCAGATGCTCGCCGTCGAAGACCAGGTGCTCGTACACCTCGTCGGTGACGACCAGCAGATCCCGCTCGACGGCGAGCGCGGCCACGGCTGTCAGCTCCTCGCGGGTGAGGACCGTGCCGGTCGGGTTGTGCGGGGTGTTGAGGAGGATCAGCCGGGTGCGCGGGGTGACGGCGTCGCGCAGTTCGTCCAGGTCCAGGTGGTACGCGCCGTCGCGGGGCCGCAGCGTGACGGGGACGCGGGTGCCGCCCGCCAGGGCGATGGAGGCGGCGTACGAGTCGTAGTACGGCTCCAGGGCGATGACCTCGTCGCCGGGCTCGACGAGGGCGAGCAGCGACGCGGCGATGGCCTCGGTGGCGCCCGCCGTGACCAGGACCTCGGTGTCGGGGTCGTACGCCAGGCCGTACCGCTTCAGCTGGTGGTCGGCGATGGCGGTGCGCAGCTCGGGGATGCCGGGGCCGGGCGGGTACTGATTGCCGCGACCGTCGCGCAGCGCCCGTACCGCCGCCTCCCTGACCTCCTCGGGGCCGTCGGTGTCGGGGAAGCCCTGGCCCAGGTTGATCGCGCCGGTCCGCAGGGCCAGCGCCGACATCTCGGCGAAGATCGTCGTCCCGAACTCCGCGAGGCGTCGGTTGAGCAGGGGGCGGCGCGCGGGGTCGTCGCTCGCGGCGGGTGTCGGGGGATTCGTGGCGGTCATGGCGGCCATCCTGCGCCGAAGCTCTGGAGTTGCTCAACTCTGCTTTGGGTTCGCGGGGCGCAGGGCATCCCCCTGTCACGAAAGAGGACGGCACGAAAGCCGAACACTGGCGAAGCCGGTCACGCGACGGTGCGGCGGCCTCGCTTCGGGGGAACAGAAAGACGGTGAAGACGATGAACATTCTGGGCTTGGACTTCGGGATTTTCGCACTGTTGGTCGCCGGGCTCCTGCTCATGCTGGGGACCCTTTCGAAGCGCCGGCGGGCGCGGAACCGGAGCCGCGGTGCGCGCCTCGCCGCCGGCCGCCGGTCCGGCGCGTCCTCCGGT
>NZ_JARJHW010000268.1:0-7592 GCF_040560175.1 Streptomyces panacea | reverse complement strand
CGATCACCCGGTCCGCCACCGACAGCAGCGCCGGGCGGTGGATCACCAGGATCACCGTGCGTCCCACCGCCAGGCGGCGGACCGCGTCGACGACGGCCTCCTCCGTCTCGCCGTCCAGCGCCGCCGTCGGCTCGTCCAGCAGGAGAAGCGGGCGGTCGGCGAGGAACGCGCGGGCCAGGGCGAGGCGTTGGCGCTGACCGGCCGACAGGCCCGTGCCGTCCTCGCCCAGCGGCGTGTCCACACCCTGGGGGAGCGCGGTCACGAAGTCGTACGCCCCCGCGTCGCGCAGCGCGTTCCGTACGGCGGCGGCGTCCGCGTCCGGGCGGGCCAGGCGTACGTTCTCGGCGATCGTCCCCGCGAAGAGGTACGGGTGCTGCGGCACCCAGGCGATCTGTTCGCGCCAGCGGTCCGGGTCCAGGTCCGACAGGTCGGTCCCGCCCACCCGTACCCGGCCCTCCGTCGGCGCCGTGAAACCGAGCAGCACGTTGAGCAGTGTCGTCTTCCCGGCCCCGCTCGGGCCGACCAGGGCGACCGTCTCCCCCGGCTCGACGACCAGCGTGGCCGCGTCCAACGACGGTTCCGTACGGCCTTCGTGGCGGACGGTCACGCCCTCCAGCTCCAGCCGCGGCGAGCCGGGTACGTCACCGCCGCCGGCCGAAGCCGAAGACCCCTTCGCCTCCAGCACCGCGAAGATCTCCTCCGCCGCCGCCAGCCCCTCCGCCGCCGCGTGGTACTGCGCCCCCACCTGCCGCAGCGGCAGATACGCCTCCGGCGCCAGGATCAGCACCACCAGGCCCGTGTAGAGGTCCAGGTCCCCGTGGACCAGCCGCATCCCGATCCCCACGGCCACCAGCGCCACCGACAGCGTCGCCAGCAGCTCCAGCGCGAAGGACGACAGGAAGGCGATCCGCAGCGTACGGAGGGTGGCCCGCCGGTACTCGGAGGTGATCTCCCGGACCGACTCCGCCTGCGCCTTCGCCCGCCCGAAGACCTTCAGCGTCGGCAGCCCGGCGACCACGTCCAGGAAGTGCCCCGACAGCCGTGACAGCAGCTGCCACTGACGGTCCATCCGGGACTGGGTGGCCCACCCGATGAGCACCATGAAGAGCGGGATCAGCGGCAGGGTCAGCACGATGACCCCCGCCGACACCCAGTCGTCGGTGACGATCCGCGCCAGTACCGCCACCGGCACCACCACCGCGAGACCGAGCTGCGGCAGATAGCGCGCGAAGTAGTCGTCGAGCGCGTCCACGCCACGGGTCGCCAGCGCGACGAGCGAGCCGGTGCTCCGGCCGCTCAGCCACCCCGGCCCCAGTTCGGCCGCCCGCTCCAGCAGCCGCCCCCGCAGCTCGGACTTGACCGCCGCGCTCGCCCGGTGCGCGGCCAGTTCAGTCAGCCACGCGACCAGTGCGCGCCCGACGGCGACCGCGCCCAGCAGGAGCAGCGGCGTACGGAGCCCGGAGCCGTCGAGTCCGCCCTCGAACGCCCCCACCACCACCTCGGCGATGATCATCGCCTGGGCCACCACCAGCCCCGCACCGGCCAGTCCCAGGACCACCACCGCCACCAGGAAGCGCCTGGTGGCCCGTGCGTACCGCAGCAGACGCGGATCGATCGGTTTCACGTGAAACACCCGCCCAACACAGTGCCCGACACAGAACTAGTGCGCGTCCGCGATGTGATGCGTACCGATGCGCTTGCGGAAGACCCAGTACGTCCAGCCCTGGTAGAGCAGCACCAAGGGCGTCGCGATGCCCGCGCACCAGGTCATGATCTTCAGGGTGTACGGCGTCGAGGACGCGTTGGTCACCGTCAGGCTCCACTCCGGGTTGAGCGACGACGGCATGACGTTCGGGAACAGCGTCAGGAAGAGCATCGCGACGGCGGCCACGATCGTCAGCCCGGACAGCGCGAACGACCACCCCTCGCGCCCCACCCTGATCGCCACGACCGCACCGGCCAGCGCCACCACGGCGACGATCATCGCGCCCAGGCTCGCCCCGTCACCGCTGTCGGCCTGGGTCCAGCCCAGGAACCCGAGCGCGAGCACGGCCGTGAGCAGCCCCAGGGTGAACGCCAGCTTCCGCGCCCGTACCCGGATGTCCCCCACCGTCTTGAGCGCCGCGAACACCGCGCCGTGGAAGGTGAAGAGGGTCAGCGTCACGAGCCCGCCAAGGAGCGCGTACGGGTTGAGCAGGTCGGCCAGGTTGCCCACGTACTCCATGTCCGCGTCGATCTTCACGCCGCGCACGATGTTCCCGAAGGCCACGCCCCACAGCACCGCCGGCAGCAGCGAGGTCCAGAAGATCGCGTGTTCCCAGTTGCGCTGCCAGCGCTCCTCGGGCCGCTTGGCGCGGTACTCGAAGGCGACACCACGCACGATCAGGCAGACCAGGATGACCAGCAGCGGCAGGTAGAAGCCGGAGAAGAGGGTGGCGTACCACTCGGGGAACGCCGCGAAGGTCGCGCCGCCCGCCGACAGCAGCCACACCTCGTTGCCGTCCCAGACGGGTCCGATGGTGTTGATGAGGACCCTGCGCTCCTTGCGGTTGCGGGCCAGCAGCTTCGTCAGGACGCCGATCCCGAAGTCGAAGCCCTCAAGGAAGAAGTAGCCGGTCCACAGGACGGCGATCAGTACGAACCAGACGTCGTGGAGTTCCATGACTCAGATCAGCTCCTCAAGTCCTCAGTACGAGAAAGCCATCGGGCGGTCGGCGTCCTCGGAGTCGTGGCCGCCGATCTTCGTGGGTGGGTTGAGGTCGTCGTCGCTGAGATCCGGCGGTCCCGCCTTGACGTACTTCACGAGCAGCTTGACCTCGATGACGGCGAGCACCGCGTAGAGCAGGGTGAAGACGATCATCGAGGTGAGCACCTCGCCCTGGGACGTGCCCGGGGAGACGGCGTCGGAGGTGCGCAGCACCCCGTAGACCACCCAGGGCTGCCGGCCGGTCTCGGTGAAGATCCAGCCCCAGGAGTTGGCGATCAGCGGGAAGAGCATGGTCCACAGGGCCACGAGCCAGTACATGTGGGCGAAGCGTGGGCCGAGCGCCTTGTTGCGGAGGAGCACGAGATTCGGCACCTCGTCCTCGCCGGTCCGCAGCGCCTCCGGCAGCAGGAACTTCCGGCGGGTCAGCCAGAGCCCGAGGAGGCCGATGCCCAGCGACGCCATGCCGAAGCCGATCATCCAGCGGAAGCCCCAGTACGCGAGGGGGATGTTGGGCCGGTAGTCGCCGGGCCCGTACTTCTCCTGCTCGGCCTTCTGCACGTCGTTGATGCCGGGGACGAAGGACTCGAAGTCGCTGTGGGCGAGGAAGGAGAGCAGGCCGGGGATCTCCAGGGCGACCTTGTTGTGGCCCTCGTCCACGTCCCCGTAGGCGAAGAGGGAGAACGGCGCGGGCGCCTCGCCGTCCCAGAGGGCCTCGGCCGCGGCCATCTTCATCGGCTGCTGCTCGTACATGATCTTGCCGAGCGTGTCGCCGCTGACGGCGGTGAGCAGGCCGGCCGTCACCAGGGTGACCAGTCCGAGCCGCAGCGAGGTCCGCATCACGGGGATGTGCTGCCGGTGCTTCTCGCTCCTGCGGCGCGCGAGGTGGAAGGCGGAGATGCCGACCATGAACGCGCCGCCGACCATGAAGGCCGCCGTCATGGTGTGGAAGAACTGGGCGAGCGCGGTGTTCTGCGTCAGCACGGCCCAGAAGTCGGTCAGCTCGGCCCGGCCGCGCTCCTCGTTGATCCGGTAGCCGACCGGGTGCTGCATCCAGGAGTTGGCCGCCAGGATGAAGTACGCGGAGAGGATCGTGCCGATCGAGACCATCCACATGCAGGCGAGGTGGATCTTCTTGGGCAGCTTGTCCCAGCCGAAGATCCACAGGCCGATGAAGGTGGACTCGAAGAAGAAGGCGATCAGCGCCTCGAAGGCGAGCGGGGCGCCGAAGACGTCGCCCACGAAGCGCGAGTAGTCCGACCAGTTCATGCCGAACTGGAACTCCTGCACGATGCCGGTGACGACACCCATCGCGATGTTGATCAGGAAGAGCTTGCCCCAGAACTTCGTCGCCTTGAGGTACTTCGGGTTCGACGTCCGCACCCAGGCGGTCTCCAGGCCGGCGGTCAGCGCGGCGAGGGAGATCGTGAGGGGGACGAAGAGGAAGTGGTAGACGGTGGTGATGCCGAACTGCCATCGCGCGAGAGTCTCGGGAGCCAGTGCGATGTCCACGTCGTCTCTCTCCTTCTCCTACGGGCCCCTTGCCGGGGGCTGCAGCATGCCTGATTCATCCCGGTCGGAACGGGAGGAACCATGAAACATGGACGCGCTTGTGAACGCGTTCACATTCACAAGCAAAAGTATGGCGCACGGTCCGACCGGATCTTCAAGGGGGGGTCCCCTTCGAACATCCCGCCGTGACCGCGCGCCGTGACCGCGCCGGGAACGGGCCTGGGCGCCCGCTCAGATCTCCTTGCGGAACGACTCCGCCGTGTGCAGGAACAGGTCGTTCGCCTCGTACTCGCCGATCGTCACCCGCACCCCCTCGCCCGCGAACGGCCTGATCGTCACACCCGCCCGCTCGCACGCCGCCGCGAAGTCGGTCGTACGGTCCCCCAGCCGCAGCCACACGAAGTTGGCGTGCGTCTCGGGCACGGTCCAGCCCTGGCCGCGCAGCGCGTCGTACACCCGGGTGCGCTCACCTACCAGCGACCCCACCCGCCCCAGCAGCTCGTCCTCCGCGCGCAGCGAGGCGACCGCCGCGTCCTGCGCGATCTGGCTCACGCCGAAGGGCACCGCGGTCTTGCGCAGCGCGGCCGCCACCGGCTCGTGGGCGATGGCGAAGCCGACCCGCAGACCCGCAAGGCCGTACGCCTTGGAGAAGGTGCGGAGCACGGCGACGTTGGGCCGCTCCCGGTAGATCTCCACGCCGTCGGGCACATCCGCGTCGCGGATGAACTCGCGGTACGCCTCGTCCAGCACCACCAGGACGTCGCCGGGCACCCGGTCGAGGAACCGCTCCAGCGCGGCCCGGCGCACGACGGTGCCCGTGGGGTTGTTGGGGTTGCAGACGAAGATCATCCGAGTCCGCTCGGTGATCGCGTCGGCCATCGCGTCCAGGTCGTGCGTCTCGTCGGCGTCCAGCGGCACCTTCACCGAAGCGGCGCCGGAGACCTGCGTGATGATCGGGTACGCCTCGAAGGACCGCCAGGCGTAGATCACCTCGTCACCGGGCCCGGAGGTGGCCTGGAGCAGCTGCTGGGCCACGCCCACGGAGCCCGTGCCCGTCGCGAGGTGCGAGACGGGCACGCCGAAGCGGTCGGCCAGCTCGTTCATCAGCCCGGTGCACGCCATGTCGGGGTAGCGGTTGAACGCACCGGCCGAGGCGAGCACCGTCTCCATCACGCCGGGGAGCGGCGGGTAGGGGTTCTCGTTGGACGACAGCTTGTACGCGACGGGCCCGCCGGCCGCCGCCGGCCTGCCCGGCTTGTAGGTCGGAATGCCGTCCAGCTCGGCGCGCAGCTTCGGGCTCGTCTCGCTCACCGCGGGTCCTCCTCGGGCGTTCTGGGGCGCGCGCTCTCGGGCGCTCTCGGGGCCGTACACATGATCGGCTCACCTCATGCGGATGTACCAATACTGCTCACCTTAAGAGGATTGCCGGGCCCTGCGAAGACCGGTCGCGGAACCGGGCCCCGAAGGAGCCGCCGAGGGGGCCGGAGGCCGGGCCCTGACAGGGGGAGCGCCCGCCGACCTGGCGCGCGCCGGTGGCTCACTCCGTGGCGCGCGTCGCCCGTGGGGGTGAGTTGAGACCTCTTCGAAACATCGGACACTCGCCAGGCCCATCCAGCTCCATGCTTGAGAGACCACAACCGAATCGCTCAACGACCTTGATTTCCATGTCGATCGAGCGTTGTTGATCATGCAGAAACGTGACTCTTGGAGGGTGCATATGCGACCGGCCTTACCACCTTGATGAGCCCTACTATCGGCTCGCCATGACACCAGCAGGGAAACACCAGGTGAGCCGGACGGACACATCCCGCCGGGGCAGCCGGCAAGGTCGTGCGGGCATCCGGGACGTGGCCGCCGCAGCCGGTGTCTCCATCACGACCGTCTCCGACGCGCTCAACGGCAAGGGACGGTTACCCGACGCCACACGCCGACATGTCCGAGAAGTCGCCGAACGGCTGGGCTACCGCCCGTCCGCAGCGGCCCGAACCCTCCGTACCGGCAAGTCAGGACTGATCGGCCTGACCGTCACCACGTACGGGGAAGAACCTTTCACCTTCACCGAATTCGCCTACTTCGCCGAGATGGCACGGGCCGCGACCTCCGCGGCGCTCGCCCGCGGCTACGCCCTCGTCATCCTCCCCGCCACCTCCCGTCACGACGTCTGGTCGAACGTCGCCCTCGACGGCACCGTCGTCATCGACCCCTCCGACCACGACCCGGTCGTCACCGAACTCGTCCGCCAGGGCCTGCCCGTCGTCTCCGACGGCCGCCCGGCCGGCACCCTCCCCGTCACGGCCTGGGTCGACAACGACCACGAGGCCGCCGTACTCGACCTGCTCGACCATCTCGCCGCGGCCGGCGCGCGCCGGATCGGACTGCTCACCGGGACGACCACCGACACCTACACCCGGCTCTCCACCACCGCGTATCTGCGCTGGTGCGAGCGGGTCGGACAGGACCCGGTCTACGAGTCCTACCCCGCGCACGACCCCTGTGCCGGGGCCGTCGCCGCCGACCGGCTGCTCGCCAGACCGGACCGCCCCGACGCGGTGTACGGGCTGTTCGACCCCAACGGCACCGATCTGCTCGCCGCCGCGCGGCGGTACGGCCTGCGGGTGCCCGAGGACCTGCTGCTGGTCTGCTGCAGCGAGTCCACCGTGTACGCGACCACCGAACCGCCCATCACGACGCTCTCGCTCAAGCCGCGCCGTATCGGCACCGCCGTCGTACAGCTCCTCATCGACGCCATCGAGGGGATCGACACCGGGCGTCCCGTGGAGCAGGTGATACCGACGGAGCTGATCGTCCGGACCTCGTCCCAACGGCGCCCGCCCCGCACCACGGTCAGTGCTCCGAGGTCTCCCGCGAGGGACTGACGCGAGAGACGGGACGCGAGACCGGCGCGAACGGGATCCGGATAGAGCAATTCGGGTGATACGCGTGAAAAAAGCCGATGAAACGTGGGTGGAATCGGATTGACCACCCCTGGTGCGTCACACAGGGGTGGCTGCATTCCTATGATGGGCGCACGACACCGCGGACCTTCCCCTACCTCCGGTGGGGATGTCCCGCCCGATCAGGCGGGCCCGAGAGGTGTACGCCAGGCGCGACGGTGGTGGAGGGGTCGATGACGCAGGGGGCCGGGACCGGTCAGGGACCCGTGGTGCGGACGGCGACGTTGCGCGATTTCCGGGTGCCGCCGTACACACAGGTTCCCGTGCGGCCGGGGCGGCCCGCGCCGCCCGAACAGACAGTGGCCGGCGGTGGGTCCGCGCCCGGAGCGGTCGCGGTCGCCACCGTGACACCCGTGACACCCGTGGCGTTCGAGACGCCCGACGGTCCGCCGGTCGCCGAGCGGACCGGCGTTCCGGGCGGC
>NZ_JARJHW010000267.1:0-7625 GCF_040560175.1 Streptomyces panacea | reverse complement strand
GGGGGGGTGGGGGGGCCGGACGCAGGTCCGGTGGTGGGCGCGCCGGGCGGGCCCACCGGGGTGGAGGGGGTGTTCGACGGGGCACCGGACGTGGTTCCTCCTGAGGAGGACGGCGACGCCGGTGAATCCGTGGCCGGCGCCGACGGTGTCACGGAGGGTGCGAGCGAGGCGGGCAGGCTCGGGGCGAGGGGCGGGACGGCCTCCATGGCGGAGGGTGCGGCGTACGGGAGCGCGTCGGCCTTGGAGGGGACGCCGCTGATCCCGCCGTCCTGGTCGAGGAAGGCGGGGCTGCCGCCGGGGACCATGCCGAGCTGCCGCGCGCGGCGCTGGAGCGCGTCGGGCGCCGAGAGGTTGTCCACGTCCCGCTGGAGCGCCTGCTGTTCGTCGGTCAGGTCGGTGGTCTGCTTCTTGAGCTCGCTCAGCTGGAACGACCCCGTGTTGAGCGAGGAGTTCAGCAGGAGCAGCGTGATCAGCCCGCCGCCGAGGAGGAGAACGACCAGCAGGACGAAGGGTGTACGCGCCGCGGTACTCGGCCCGGTCGTCGGCATCAGCCGGGCGAGCCGCGCGGCGCGCCCCCTCAGCTGCCTGGCCGGTCCGCTCACCGCACGTCCTCCCGGATCCGCTCGGCGCCGCGCAGCCGGGCGGGGGCGGCCCGGCGGTTCTCGGCGACCTCTTCCTCGGTGGGCAGTTCGGCGCCGCGCGTCAGGAGTTTGAGCCTCGGCTGGTAGCGCTCGGGCACGACGGGCAGGCCGCGCGGCGCGGTGTTGGCGGCGCCGGCCGCGAAGACCTGCTTGACCAGGCGGTCTTCGAGGGAGTGGTAGGCGAGTACGGCGATACGGCCGCCGACGGCGAGGGACGCCACGGCGGCCGGGACGGCCGCCTCCACCGAGGACAGCTCGCCGTTGACCTCGATGCGCAGTGCCTGGAAGGTGCGCTTGGCGGGGTTGCCGCCGGTGCGCTTGGCGGCCTGCGGCAGCGCGTCACGGATGAGTTCGACCAGCCGGGCGCTGTTGGTGAAGGGCTCGACTGCGCGTTCCCGGACGACGGCCGACACGATGCGCTTGGCCTGCTTCTCCTCGCCGTACGCCCGCAGGATCCGCACCAGTTCGCCCGGCGGGTAGGTGTTGAGGACCTCGGCGGCGCTCATCCCGGCCGACTGGTCCATGCGCATGTCGAGCGGGGCGTCCTGGGCGTACGCGAACCCCCGCTCCGCCTCGTCGAGTTGCATGGAGGAGACGCCGAGGTCGAAGAGGACGCCCTGGACGTGCGGGATGCCCAGCCGGTCGAGGACGTCGGGGAGTTCGTCGTAGACGGCGTGCACGAGGGTGGCGCGGTCGCCGAACGGGGCCAGGCGCTCGCCGGAGAGCCGTAGTGCCTCCTTGTCCCGGTCGAGCGCGACCAGCCGCGCGGCGGGGAAGGTGCTGAGCAGCGCCTCGCTGTGGCCGCCGAGACCGAGGGTGCAGTCGACGACGACGGCGCCTGGTTCGGCGAGGGCGGGAGCGAGCAGGTGGAGGCACCGGTCGAGCATCACCGGTACGTGCCGGGTGGCGGTCATACCCGGGCCTCGCGGGGCCCGCCGTGCGGGCGGACGGCGCTCTCTGTCAGACACGGCCTGGTTCGCTGGCTGCGCTCGCTCATGCGCCCTCTCAGGTCCGGCGTGGATGTACGTACCGCCGAGCGTGAGGAGGCCGAGCCGCACGTACGCCGCACACGCGGGGGGAATTCGGGGAGTGTTCGGGATGTCCGTGAACTTCGCGTCACTTTAGTCCACAGGTCCCCTCGGTCAATCAACCGGCCAGCGCGTCGCCCGGCCCGCTGCGGCGGACCGCCGGCGAGGATCTTGTGAAGATCCCGACGGGGCGACAACACGATCACGCGCAAGCGGAAAACGGCGTTCGTCACCCTTTCGCCCTGCCGAGCTTCACCCATGTGGCTTACCTCACACCGGGCCTCGTTGACGATGTTTGTCCCGTCGTACAGCAGGCTCCCGGCGCTGGTGAGCATTACCGTCTATAGGTATGTCGACTTCCGCGCACCTCCCCGCCGAGTCCGCCCAGGCACCCGCCGGTCCGGCCCGCACCGACGGCACGGTCACCGACCGTCTCGTGGAAGCCAACCGGCGTTACGCCGGCGACTTCGACGACCCGGGCATGGACGCCCGCCCCGTGCTCCGCGTCGCCGTGGTCGCCTGCATGGACGCCCGTCTCGACCTGCACGACGCGCTGGGCCTGGAGCTCGGTGACTGTCATACGATCCGCAACGCGGGCGGTGTCGTCACCGACGACGTCATACGCTCACTCACCATCAGCCAGCGGGCGCTCAAGACCCGCAGTGTCGTACTCATCCATCACACCGGCTGTGGCCTGGAGGCCATCACCGAGGAGTTCAGGCACGAACTGGAAATGGAGGTCGGGCAGCGTCCGGCCTGGGCCGTGGAGTCCTTCAGGGACGTGGACCAGGATGTACGGCAGTCGATGCAGCGGGTGCGGACATCACCGTTCCTCCTGCACACCGACGACGTGCGCGGTTTCGTCTTCGACGTGTCGACCGGCCTTCTGCGGGAAATCGACCCGACGGACTGACCGCGTCGCCCGCACCAGAAAACACGGCAACTCCGGCAATTCACACCCACTTATCCACAGGCGAGTGACACGAAGCGGTAACGGCTACAAGAATGCGTGAGTGAGCGCGGCGCTCCGGAACCTTCCGGACGCGGCGTCCGTATTTCGGGGTGGGCCGGGCCGTGAGAAGAGCCTCGGCCCGTATGAACGGGCCGAGGAGGGCCGGGTGACGACCTATGACGATCGAGCGAGCCTCACAGATCTGACCACCACAGCGGAGCGTGTCCGCGCATCGGTGGAAGGTGTGATCGAGGGCAAGCCTGAGGTCGTACGGCTTTCGCTGACAGTGCTGCTCGCCGAGGGACATCTGCTCATCGAAGATGTCCCCGGCGTCGGCAAGACGATGCTGGCGAAGACGCTGGCACGCTCCATCGACTGCTCGGTGCGGCGTATCCAGTTCACGCCCGACCTGCTGCCCTCGGACATCACCGGGGTCTCCATCTACGACCAGCAGCGGCGCGACTTCGAGTTCAAGCCCGGAGCGATCTTCGCGCAGATCGTGATCGGCGACGAGATCAACCGCGCCTCGCCCAAGACGCAGTCGGCGCTGCTGGAATCGATGGAGGAGCGCCAGGTCACCATCGACGGGCAGACGTACGAACTGCCCAGTCCCTTCATGGTGGTGGCGACGCAGAACCCGGTCGAGATGGAGGGCACGTATCCGCTGCCCGAGGCGCAGCGCGACCGTTTCATGGCCAGGGTCTCCATCGGCTATCCCAGCGTGGAGGCCGAGTTGGAGATGCTGGACGTGCACGGCGGGATCTCGCCGCTGGACGACCTCCAGCCGGTGGCCCACGCGCACGACATCGTGAAGCTGATCGACGCCGTGCGGAAGGTCCATGTGGCCGACTCCGTGCGGCGGTACGCGGTGGAGCTGGTCGGGGCCACCCGCAGTCACCCGGATCTCAGACTGGGCGCCTCTCCGCGCGCGACGCTGCACCTGCTGCGCGCCGCGAAGGCGTCCGCCGCCCTGAGCGGCCGGGAGTACGCGCTGCCGGACGACGTGCAGGCGCTGGCGGTCGCGGTGCTCGCGCACCGGCTGCTGCCGACGGCGCAGGCGCAGCTCAACCGCCAGACCGCGGAGCAGGTGGTGCAGGAGATCCTCCAGCGCGTCCCGGTGCCGACGGCCGACGGCGGCCGGCAGGCTCCCGTGGCCGCCCCGCCGCTCTACGACCGGCAGCAGCCGGGCGTCCGGCGGCTGTGATGGAGCCCGGCGCCGCCGCCTCGGACACCGAGGACAAGGGCGGGCTGCGGGCGGCGCTGGGCGGTCTCACCACTCGCGGCCGGTCCTTCTTCGCCGCGGGCATCGCGGCGGCGGTCTGCGCCTATGTCCTCGGCCAGGCGGATCTGCTGCGGGTGGGCATGCTCCTGGCCGTGCTGCCGCTGGTCTGTGTGGGCGTGCTGTACCGCACGCGCTACCGGGTCGCCGGCAGCAGGCGGCTCTCGCCGTCCCGGGTGCCCGCGGGGTCCGAGGCCCGTGTCCATCTGCGGATGGACAACGTGTCGCGGCTGCCCACCGGTCTGCTGATGCTCCAGGACCATGTGCCGTACGTGCTGGGTCCGCGCCCCCGGTTCGTCCTGGACCGGGTGGAGGCGGGCGGGCGCCGTGAGGTCTCCTACCGGGTGCGGTCGGACCTGCGCGGGCGCTATCCGCTCGGCCCGCTCCAGCTGCGGCTGAGCGACCCCTTCGGGATGTGCGAGCTGACGCGCTCCTTCAGCGCCCACGACACCCTGACCGTCATCCCGCGCACCGAGCCGCTGCCACCGGTCCGGCTGGCGGGAGCGACGGCGGGGTACGGCGACGGACGGCAGCGTTCGCTGTCGCTGGCCGGCGAGGACGACGTCATCCCGCGCGGCTACCGGCACGGCGACGACCTGCGCCGGGTGCACTGGCGCTCCACGGCGCGCTACGGCGAGCTGATGGTGCGCCGTGAGGAGCAGCCGCAGCGGGCCAGATGCACGGTGCTGCTCGACACCCGGCGGCTCGCCTACCAGGGCGCCGGCCCCGACTCGGCCTTCGAGTGGGCGGTGTCGGGCGCGGCGTCAGCGCTGGTGCACATGCTGGAACGGGGCTTCGCCGTAAGGCTGTTGACGGACACCGGGAATTCGGTGCCCGGCGAGGGCGCCGACGGGTTCGCCGGCTCGACGCAGGAGTCCGCCGACGCGGCCGGACTGATGATGGACACGCTCGCCGTCGTCGACCACTCGGAAGGCGCGGGCCTGTCCCGCGCGTACGACGTGCTGCGCGGCGGGACCGAGGGCCTGCTGATCGCCTTTCTCGGTGATCTCGACGAGGAGCAGACCGCGGTGGCCGGCCGGATGCGGCACCGCAGCGGCGCCGCGGTGGCGTTCGTCCTGGACAGCTCCGGCTGGCTCCGGGACGGCGTCGAACCACCCGCGCGGGTCCAGGACCGGCTGCGGCAGCTGCGCGAGTCCGGCTGGACCGCCCTGGTGGTGCCCGCCGGGGTCGCGCTCCCCGATCTGTGGCAGCAGGCGGCACGACAGCGCACCGAGACGGGTGCGACACAGAGCTCGGCGGGCTTCTCCGGAGGATGGTCATGAGCGGTCGCGCGAGGCTGGCGCTGTGCGCGTTCGCCGCCACGCTGACATCGGCGGGCGCACTGCTGCCGCTGGTCAAGGACAAGGGCTGGTTCGCCCAGGCGGCGTTCATGCTGGCGGTCCTGGTCGGCGTGGGCGCGCTCGGCCGGCGGGTGCCGCTGGCCAGGACGCTGACCGTGGCGCTCCAGGCGGTCGTCGGGCTGCTGATGCTCACGGTGGTGTTCGCCTCCGAGTACGCGGTGGTCGGTCTACTGCCCGGCCCGGAGGTCTTCCTGCGCTTCGGGGAGCTGCTGAACGCGGGCGGCGAGGACGTCGGGCGGTACGCGATCCCGGCGCCGGCGACGGACGGCATCAAGCTGATGCTGGTCGGGGGCGTACTGGTCATCGGTCTCGCCGTGGACGTGCTCGCGGTGACGTTCCGCGGCGCGGCGCCGGCCGGGCTGCCGCTGCTCGCGCTGTACTCGGTCGCCGCCGGCATCTCCGGCGGCGGTGCCTCCTGGCTCTGGTTCCTGCTCGCGGCGGGCGGCTATCTGCTGTTGCTGCTGGCCGAGGGCCGGGACCGGCTCTCGCAGTGGGGCCGGGTCTTCGGCGGCGCTCCGCGCGTGCCGGGACGTACGGCCGCCGGGTTGGACACCGGGGGCGCGGCCACGGCCCCCGTCCGCACGGGCCGCCGTATCGGTGTGATGGCGCTGGGAATCGCGCTCGTGGTGCCCGCCGCGCTGCCGTCGCTGGACGGCGGACTGCTCAACGGCACGGGGGCCGGGGCGGGTTCGGGCCTGGGTGGTGGCACGATCTCCGCCGTCAATCCGCTGGTGTCGCTCCAGGACAACCTCAACCAGCCCGAGGACCGGGAGGCGTTGCGGTACCGGACGAACGCGGAGAGCACCGAGAACCTGTATCTGCGGATCATGGCCCTGGACGACTTCGACGGTACGTCCTGGCGGTTCTCCCAGCGCAGCGTCGAGGACGTGCCGGACAAGCTCCCCGGCCCGCCCGGTCTGCGCGGCGACGTCAGCACCACCGAGATCAAGACGAGTATCTCCGCCGCCGGTTGGTACCGGCAGAACTATCTCCCGATGCCCTACCCGGCGTCGGAGGTGGACATCGAGGGGCGCTGGCGCTTCGAGCCGAGCGGCCGGACCCTGGTCGGCGACCGGGGCGAGACGACGCAGGGCGCGCAGTACCAGGTCACCAGCCTGCTGGTGGAGCCGACGCGTGAGCAGCTCGCGGCGGCGCCGCGGCCCCCCGCCTCGCTGGTGCGGGAGTACACCAAGGTGCCGGACGTCCTGCCGGGAGAGGTGGCGGACACCGCGCGTGAGGTGACCGACGGCGCGGCGAACGACTACGAGAAGGCGGTCAGGCTCCAGGACTGGTTCGCCGTGGACGGCGGCTTCACGTACGACACGCAGGTCGCGTCCGGCACCGGGGTCACGGCCATCAGCCGCTTCCTCAGGGAGAAGGAGGGCTTCTGCGTCCACTTCTCGTTCTCGATGGCGGCGATGGCCCGCACGCTGGGCATTCCGGCGCGGGTGGCGGTGGGCTTCACACCGGGCACACCGCAGTCGGACGGCACGATGTCCGTCGGGCTCCGGGACGCGCACGCCTGGCCCGAGCTGTACTTCGAGGGTGTCGGCTGGACCCGTTTCGAGCCGACGCCGAGCCGGGGCAGCGCGCCGGACTACACGATCCCGGAGGCTCCCTCGGGAGACTCGAGCGATCCGGCGCAGCCCGAGGCGAGCACGTCGTCCGCGCCGAACTCGTCGCCGTCCGCCTCGGAGAGCTGCCCGGCCCAGGCCGCCAGGGCCGGCGACTGCGGCACGAGCGCGCCGGCGGGGGCACTGCCTCCGACGGACTCGGGGACATCCGTCGGGACGGTCGTCGGCATCACGCTGGGTGTCCTGGCGGTGCTGCTGGTGCCACTCCTGCCGCTGCTGTGGCGGACCCGTGTCCGGGCCCGGCGCCTTGGTTCCGGGGGCCGTACGACCGCCGATGCCACGGCGCGCGTGCTGGGCGCCTGGCGGGAGATCGTCGACACGGCCTGGGACCACGGCATCCGTCCCGACGATTCGCAGACCCCGCGCAGGACGGCGGCCCGGATCGTGCGGCTGGGGCGGCTGGAGGGCGAGGCCGCCGATGCCGTGCACCGGGTGGCGCGTGCGGTGGAGCAGGTGCTGTACGCGCCGGAGCCACGGCCCGCCACGGGTCTCGCCGACGACGTCCAGCGGGTGCGTGCGGGCCTGGGCGAAGGGGTGGGGCGCGGAGCGCGGCAGCGCGCGCTTCTCCTGCCGCGCTCGTCCATTCGGGTGATGTGGGGGCTGTCCGCACGATGGGCGGCCGTCACGGACCGCTGGGGAGTGCACCGCCTGGAGCTGGACCGCCGGTGGGCGGCGCTGCTCCGCAGGCCGTCCCGGCAGCGGAGCTGAGCCGACGGGGCCGAGAAGGGTC
>NZ_JARJHW010000266.1:0-7675 GCF_040560175.1 Streptomyces panacea | reverse complement strand
GCTTCTCCGCCGGGCGAATGACCCGTGACCCGCCCTCGTTGGAGTGACGTTTCTCCGCAGCGGCCCGCGCGTCGCGTAGACCTTCATCCGTCCTGTCCGGCCACTCGACATCCCGGCGGAGAAGCATCGTGTCTCGACTGGCTCACTGGTGTTTCCTGCACCGCCGCAGGGTGGTGGCCGTCTGGCTCCTGATCCTGGTCGTCACCGTCGCCCTCGCCCAGTCGATCGGCAGCAAGTACAACGAGAGCGCGAGCCTGCCGGGCACCGACGCCCAGGCGGCCATCACACTCCTCACCGACAACTTCCCCGCGGCCTCGGGCGAGAGCGACCAGATCGTCATCGAGGCCACCGGCGGGGCCACCGTACGCTCGGACTCGGTCCAGACACCGGTCACCGCGGCGCTCACCAAGGTGGCCGCCCTCCCCGGCATCGCGTCGGTCGTCAGCCCGTACAGCAAGCAGGGCGCGGCGCAGATCAGCAAGGACGGCACCATCGCGTTCGCCGCCGTCAACTGGAAGATGAAGGCCGCCGACGTCACGAAGTCGGACGCCAGGAAGCTGATCGACACCGCCAAGACCGCCGACGGACCCGACGTCCGTATCTCGCTCGGCGGCCAGTCCATCACCAACGAGGAGAGCGCGGGCCCCGGCCTGTCGGTGGCGGTGGGCGCGATCGCCGCGCTCGTCATCCTGCTGATCGTCTTCGGCGGCGCCCTGTTCGCGTCGCTGATGCCGCTGGTGACCGCCGCCATCGCGCTGTTCATCGGCACCTCCCTGATCAGCCTCCTGTCGCACGTCATGGACACCCCGAGCGTCTCCAGCGACCTCGCCGTACTGATCGGGCTCGGCGTCGGCATCGACTACGGCCTGTTCATCATCAGCCGCCATCGCAGCGCGGTGAAGACCGGTCTGTCGTACGAGGAAGCGGCGGTGCAGGCGGTCAACACCTCGGGGCGGACCGTGCTGTTCGCCGGGATCACGGTCTGCATCGCGCTGCTCGGGCAGTTCGCGCTCGGGATCGACTTCCTGTACGGCCTGTCGGCGGCGTCCGCGCTCACGGTCGCCCTGACCATGGCCGGCTCGCTGACGTTCCTGCCCGCCATGCTGGGCTTCCTCGGCCCGAAGACCCTCTCGCGGCGCGAGCGGCGGGCGCACACGGAGAAGGGGCCGGTCTCCGACGACGCCGCCGGATTCTGGCTGCACTGGGCCACGTTCGTGGAGCGGCGCAAGGTACCGGTGGCGGCGGGCGCGCTGGCCCTCGTCGTCGTGATCGCGCTGCCGCTGTTCTCGCTGCGCCTCGGCTCGTCCGGCGCCGCGAACGACCCCGTCGGCTCCACCACCCACCAGGCCTACACCACCCTGTCCAAGGGATTCGGGCCGGGCTTCAACGGACCTTTCCAGCTCGTGACGGAGCTGAAGTCGGCCGACGACACACAGGCGTTCGACAGCTTCCTGGCCGCCGCCGCCAAGACGCCGGGCGTGGTGTCGGTGACCCCGGCGACGACTTCTCCCAACGGCAAGGTCGCGCTCGCGATCCTCTACCCGAGCACCGGTCCGGGCGCGAAGCAGACCGTCACCCTGGTGAGCACCATCCGCGACCTGGCGCCGGAGGCCGAGGGCCCCGGCCATCCCGCCGTCCACGTCGGCGGAACGACGCCCACCAACATCGACTTCTCGCGGGTGCTGAGCGAGAAGCTGCCGCTGTTCATCGCCATCGTCGTCATCCTGGCGTTCCTGCTTCTGGTGGCGGTGTTCCGCAGTCTGCTGATCCCGCTGGTGGCGGCCGTGATGAACCTGCTGTCCGTGGGCGCCGCGCTCGGCGCGTTGAACGCGGTGTTCACCTGGGGCTGGGGCCTCTCGCTGCTCAACGTGCCGGTCGCGGGGCCGGTCGACGCGTTCATCCCGGTGCTGTTGTTCTCGGTGCTCTTCGGGCTCTCGATGGACTACGAGGTCTATCTGGTCAGCCGCATCCAGGAGGAGTGGCACCACCGGCGTCCCGCCTCGTCGCACGCGGACGAAGTCCGGGCCAACCACTGGGCGGTGACGCACGGTCAGGCGAAGACCGGGCGGGTCGTCGCGGCGGCGGCGGGGATCATGATCCTGGTGTTCGGCTCGTTCCTGATCGGCGACGACCATGTGCTCCAGGAGTTCGGATTCGGTCTGGCCTTCGCCGTCCTGGTCGACGCCCTGATCATCCGGGGCCTGATCGTCCCGGCCCTGATGCACCTGATCGGCCCGGCCAACTGGGCCATGCCGGCCCGGCTGAACCGGATCGTGCCGAACCTCTCCATCGACGCGGCGCGGAACGGCGGTCGCTGAGCTGGGAGTTGGGGGCCATCACGGCGATCGGTGGCGACGCCGGCTCATCCTCGGCTCGTCGTCGGGTGGTGGTCGGGTGGTCGTCGGGACAGCCCAGCTGCCGCCGAATCCGCTCCCCGACGGCAGGCCGGACGCCCCGGTGCGGGACGCCGTCCCGTACGACGAGGCGCCCGGGAGCCGACGGGGAGCGGAGACCCGTTACCGCGGCCCCTGCGGGCGGCCGTGGCGTTCACCGAGCAGGTGGCCCGCGCCATCGGCGAGGCGTCGCCGGTGTCGCGCGGGGCCCGCGCCCGCAGGACCAGGGAGGTCCGGGCCTAACCCTCCTCGTCGCCTTCCAGGAAGTCGCCCACCTCGTCGATGACTTCGACCGCCACCATGCCGCCCGCGACCCCCACGGCCAGACCGGCCGCACCGACGGCGACCGCCGCGCCCGTGCTCACGCCCGAGCCGTGACCGTGACCCGGGTACTGGCGTACGAGTTCGTCGACCCAGCCCCGGACCACCGTGTTCCAGTCGGTGTGCGCCACCTCGTCGTGCCCGACGGTGTGCCGCTTCAGGGCGTCGTCCACGCCCGCGTCCCCGCGCCCGTCCGCCTCCAGGACGATCTCCGTCCCGCCCGCGTGAGCCAGGAACGTCACCTCGATCTCGTTCAGCCGGTTCGCGTAACCCGGCGCGGGGACGATCTCGATCTCCTGGTAGAACGGCAGCTGCTGGCCGCTCCCGTTGATGTGTCCCAGCTCCAGGTCCGCCGACCCGAAGACGAAGCCGAGCTGCCCGAACGCCTCCAGCACGGCCTCCTGCACCGCCAACGGCCGTACGGCGAACGGGTCGAGGTCACCCCGGTCCTTCGCTCCGGCGACCTCCACCTCCGTACGTACACCCAGCGTGATGCCCATCGCTTCGCCGTGCAGCTCCGAGACGGGCGTCTCCCACGGCACCGGCACCTCGAACGGCACGCGGTACGAATCCTCCTCGCCCAGCCGGAAGCCGCCGCAGGCCTCGTACCGCGCGAAGCCGACCAGGCCCTCGCTCTCGCCCTCCTCGTGCTCCGCCTCCACGCGGGCCACGAGTTCCAGGGTGACGCGGTCGATGTCGTACGCCGCGCTCCCGCCGGCCAGCACCACCTCGCCCCGCAAGGTGCCTCCCGGCAGGACCGGGCCGTCCTCCAGCACCGTCTCCACCGTCGGCCCGCCGACGCCGAGTGAACCGAGCAGTCGCTTTAACACCATCGAGGTGTTCCTTCCTTCGTTCCCGAACTCCTGATGCGTGCCTACTTCTACAGGACCGTCGAACAGCCACCCGCGGCCGGGACCAATCCGCGTGGCCCAGGTCACCGAATGCACACACACAACGGCGACACCACCAGTCGCGGTCTCACAGTCGTAAAGGGGATGCATCGCAGTGATACGCCAGCGCACAGCCCGATTCACGGCCCTCCTCGCCCTGCCCGCCGCCCTCACCCTCGTCGCGGCCACGCCCGCTCTCGCGAGCGGCGCGGGCGGCGAACACAGCGGACACGGCGGTAACTCGACCGCGTCCAGCTCCGCGTCGACGGCCAAGGAGGGTGAGGCGTACCAGATCGATCTGGAGGCGCTGAACGGCTCCGGTGCCACCGGCGCGGCCCTGGTCAGCTTCCAGGGCACGAAGCTGACGGTGAAGATCGAGGCCACCGGCCTCGTACCCGGCCAGCCGCACGCGCAGCACATCCACGGCTCCACCGACGGTCACGACTTCAGCTGCCCCGACGCGAGCGCGGACAAGGACGGCGACGGCATCGTCAGCACCGCCGAGGGCCTGCCGCAGTACGGGGACATCAACATCTCCCTGACGACGAAGGGCGACACGTCCAAGGACAGCGGACTGGCCGTCGACCGGATGCCCGTCGCCGACAAGGACGGCAAGCTCGACTACTCCCGCACCATCGAGGTGTCGCAGGACGTCGTCGACCACATCAAGGACCTGCACATCGTGCAGCACGGCATCGACCGCAACGACGACGGCAAGTACGACTTCGGCGCCGGCAAGAGCGAGTTGGACCCGAAGCTCCCGCAGGAGGCCACCGCACCCGCCAACTGCGGCATGGTCAAGGGCGCGGCCGTCGGCTCCATGCCGGTGGGCGGCGTCGAGACCGGCACGGGCGGCGCGGCGGGCACCGGGGCCCCCGGCATGGTCGCCGGCGGTGCGGCGGCGATCCTCCTCGCGGGCGGGCTGTTCGCGGTGAAGCGCCGTACGCGGACGACGACTTCGGGCGCGAACCGGCTCGGCTGACACTGTGAGTGAGTCGAACGGTACGGGTGAAGGTGCCGGGCGGCGCGCGGGACGCCGTACGGCACTGATCGTCGCGATTCCGGTCCTGCTGATCGTCGGCGGGCTGCTGCTGGTCCTGGGAATGGGCCGGCAGCAGCCCGCACCGCCGCGGGCGGTCGACAAGGGCGGTCCGTCGGTGGCGGATTCGGCGCCCGGGTCGACCGGCCCCGCCCCGGACTCGAAGGCCGGCAAGAAGCAGGCCGCCGCGCTCCCCGCGTCCGACCCCGTACGCGTCATGATCCCCTCGCTCAAGGTGGACTCCACCCTGGAGCGGCTCGGGCTCGACAAGAACCGCGCGATGGAGACGCCCGAGGACCCGGACAAGGCGGGCTGGTACCACCCGGGGCCCGCCCCCGGCGCCAACGGCCCCTCGATCATCGCGGGTCATGTGACCTGGGACGGCGCGCCCACCGTCTTCTTCGACCTGGCCAGGATCGATCCGGGGGACAAGGTGGAGGTGGCGCGGAAGGACGGCAGGACGGCCGAGTTCACGGTCGACCGCGTAGCGACGTACGCGAAGGACAAGTTCCCGACGGTCGAGGTCTATCGCAACCTCGACCACGCCGGACTGCGCCTGATCACCTGCGGCGGCGACTTCTCCGAGGCCGACCGCCGCTACGCCGACAACGTGGTCGTGTACGCGACCCTCACCGGCAGCCACCGATCGACCGCCGACGAGGGCTGAGGGCCGAGGGCCGACCACCGACGCGCTCTCACACTGCGGCAAGGGCTCGCACGGTGCGAGGGGCTCGCACCGTGCGACGCGCTCACACCTTGACCGCGTCCGCCTCCTCGCTCTCGTCGGCCGCGCCCTGCCGCTGCTCAGGTACGAGCTTCTGCTGCAGGCTCTCCCCCTCGATGTCGAGGTTGGGCAGGGCCCGGTCGACGAGGCGCGGCAGCCACCAAGCGGCGCGCCCGAGCAGGGACATCACCGCCGGGACCAGCGCCATCCGCACGATGAACGCGTCGACGAGCACACCAACGGCCAGCGCGAATCCCATCGACTTGATGATCGGGTCGGGCATGAAGATGAACCCGCCGAACACGGCCGTCATGATCAGGGCGGCGGCGGTGACGACGCGGGCGTTGTGCCCCATGCCACTGACGGTCGCCTCCTGGGCGCCGGCACCGTGGACGAAGTCCTCGCGCATACGCGAGACGAGGAAGACCTCGTAGTCCATGGCCAGCCCGAACAGGATGCCGATGAGCAGAATCGGCAGGAAGCTCACCAGCGGTCCCGGGGTGTCGACGCCCAACAGGTCGGCGAAGTGGCCCTGTTGGAAGATCGCCACGGTGATGCCGAAGGTGGCACCGATGGTGAGCAGGAAGCCGAGCGCGGCCTTCAGCGGTACCAGGAACGAGCGGAAGACCAGCATCAGCAGCAGGATCGACAGGCCGACCACGAGCAGCAGATAGATCAGCATGGCGTCCGCGACCTTCTCGGAGACGTCGATGCCGACCGCCGTGGTGCCGGACAGCGCGACGTCGGTGCCCTCCGCGCCCGCGAAGTCGCCGATGTCGGCGACACGGTCGCGGACGGCGTGCACGACCGCCTCGGTGGCCTCGTCGGTGGGGCCGGCCTTGGGGATGACGGTGAGGAGCGCGGTGGTGCCCTGCTTGTTCAACTGCGGTGGGGTGACGGCGAGTACGTCCTTCGTCCCCTGGATGCGCTTGGTCGCTTCCTCGGCGGCGACGGCCGTGCTCGCGGCGTCGTCGCCGGAGACGACGGCGATCAGGCGGCCGTTGAAGCCGGGACCGAAGCCCTCGCTGGTCAGGTCGTACGCCTCACGGGTCGCCGAACCGGCGGCGGCGGTGCCCGCGTCGGGGAGCGCGAGGCGCATGTCGGCGGCGGGGAGGGCGAGTACGCCGAGGCCGAGGATGCCGACGAGGAGGACCGGGACGCGGAAGCGGGTGACGGTACGGCCCCAGCGGAAGCCGAAGCCCTCGCGGGGCTTGTCGGCCTCCGCCGAGGTCGAAGTCGCGGTCGAGGCCGCTGCCGAAGCCGCGGCCTCGGTCGCGGTCCGGCCGTCGCGCTGCTTGCGGGGCAGCACGCGGTCCCCGGCGAACCCGATGAGCGCCGGCAGCAGGGTGAGCGCGACGAGGACGGCGACGGCGACCGTACCGGCGGCGGCGAGGCCCATGACGCTCAGGAACGGGATGTTGACGACGGTGAGCCCCGACAGGGCGATGACGACGGTGGCGCCCGCGAAGACCACGGCCGAACCGGCGGTCCCGACCGCGCGTCCGGCCGCCTCCTCGGCGTCCACACCTTCGGTGAGGTACTGGCGGTGGCGGGAGGTGATGAACAGCGAGTAGTCGATACCGACGGCGAGACCCAGCATGAGCGCCAGGATGGGGGCGGTGCTGGTGAGTTCGATGACACTGCTCAGGGCGAACAGCCCGGCCATCCCCGCCGCGACGCCGACGAGCGCGTTCAGCAGGGTCATACCGGCGGCCACCAGGGAGCCGAAGGTGACGACGAGGACGCCCGCGGCGATCAGGACACCGATGGCCTCGGTGGAGCCCACCTCGACCTCGGCGCTGAGGACTTCACCCCCGTGCTCGACCCGCAGCCCCTCCGCGGAGGACTCCACCGAGGCGCCGACCTTCTCGTACGCCGCGCGCTGCGCGTCGGTCACCTCGTCCGCTGCGGCCTCGAACTGCACCTGAACCAGGGCGTATCGGCCGTCCTTGGAGACGGCGCCGGCCTGGAACGGGTCCACCGCGCCGACCACACCGTCCACGGCCGCGGCGTCGCGTACGACCGGCGCGACTGCGGCCTTGTCGAGCTTCGCACCCTCGGGCGCGGCTATGACGATCGTGCCGGTCGTACCGCTGGCCTGCGGGAACTGCTCCTGGAGCGAGTCCAGCGCGCGCTGGGACTCGGTGCCGGGCATGGTGAATTTGTCGCTGGTGGGACCCATGAGGGTGGCGGCGGCTCCGCCCAGCACGACGAGCAGGAGCAGCCATACGGCGACGACGCGCTTGCGCCGGCGGAAGGAGAACCGGCCGAGCCGGTACAGCAGGGAAGCCATGGCGAAGGTTTCTCT
>NZ_JARJHW010000265.1:0-7829 GCF_040560175.1 Streptomyces panacea | reverse complement strand
GAGACAGTATCTGCACGGCCTGGCGGCACGGTCGGCGGCGCGGGGGGCGCCGGTGAGCGCGGAGGACGTGGGGGCGGCGGTACGGGTGGCGTGGCGGGACGTGGCGGCGGAGGGGTGAGCCGACGGAGTCCGAGCTGCCGGACGCCCGGAGCCGGTGGGGAGCCGACGACGAACTCGGCACGCTCGGCCTGATCGCGGAGTCTCGCTCCACGCGGGCGACGCGTACCCGGCACCGGATCCCGCCGGACCGTTCTCGCCGCGCGGTGTCGCGCGGGGCCGGCCGGCGAATCGACGCGTACTGCTCGACGACCTCGCGGGGCTGCGCGCGAAGCCGGACGGCTACGGCTTCATGCTCACGGTCGCCCCGCCCCGCCCCGCGTCCAGGGCCTGACCGGTGCGCGGGTCAGCCCCATCGCGACGTTCCGACCGCGCGGACGCGTCGATCGCCACCGACACTCCTGGGGCCTCGGTTTCACCTCGCCACGGCGACATCGTGTCGCAGGAGTTCGACCCCGTCTTCTGAGCCGTATGCGGAGAACCTGCCGGAGAGGTCGCGGATCTGCTGGACGCAGCGCGACGCGCCGATCTGTTCGGCGAGGGCGAGGGAACGGCGAGCCAGCTCCGCGGCCTGTGGGACCTCGCCCCCGGCCAGCAGGCTTTCCGCCTCGTAGGCGAGGAAGACCGCTTTGGTCTTGTCCCGGGCGCTGGGCAGCAGACCGACGCCCTGGGTGATCTGCTCATGCGCGCGGCGCGGCCGGCCAAGATCGATCAGGCATCTGCCGGTGTCCACCGCCAGGTCGGCGGGGCTCATCCAGGCGCACCATCCGGGGGCTTCCTCGGTGGTCGAGTGGAGGAGTCTCTCGGCTTGCGCGAGTTCGCGGTAGCAGTCCCGGGCTTCGCCGAGCATCGCGTGTGCCCGCGCTTTTCGCAGCGACAGCAGGGAGCGGGCCGTGGGGTTCGTGGTGCGTGAGAGCGCGTGGCCGAGACATTCGACGGCGCTGCGGGGGCGGCCGAGCCAGATGCTCTGGTAGGCGATGTCGGAGAGTGCCCCGGCGCCCATGTCGGTGTCTCCGGCCTCATGGGCGGAGTGCACGGCCGCGTGCCAGTAACGGTTGGCCGCGGCGTGGTGCTCGTGGTCGAACCGGTGCCAGGCAACGGTCTGGGCGAGGGTTGCGGCCAGGGTGTGCAGGCGCTTGCCCAGGGCGCGGTTGTAGCCGCTGTGCTCCAGCAGGTTGACGACGGTTTCGAGGTGCCCGTCCAGAAGGGGGCTTGTGTGCTGACGGTGCGCCGTGGACATGCTCGTGAGGCCGTGGGCCGATTCCTCCAGCCAGTCGACGAACGCCGGGTCCACCGGGCGTCCGCCGGTGGCGCCGCCGGCCGGCGCCGTTTCGATCGTGGCCCATTGGAGGGCGAGGGAGCCGAGGGCGGCCGGAGTGACGGCCAGGAAGGTGCGGCGGTCGACGGCCATCAGTACGGCCTTTCTCAGAACGGCGACGGTCTGCCCGGCTCCGAGGGAGGCGGGCGTCTCGTGGCCGGGCAGCCAGTGAGGCCAGCCCAGAGCCGTTGCCTGTTCGTAGGGGATGTCGAAGACATCGGACAGAAGCATCCGGGAGAACTCGTCCGGGACCACGCGCTTCTCCCACAGGGACACGCGCTGACGTGACGTCCCGGCGCGCAGACCGCGGTGTCGGGCGGCGTTCCTCATCTGCTGGGCGAGGTCGGACTGGGACCAGCCGCGCAGCCCTCGCGCGTACGCCAGCGGATGCCGGATGAGTTCGTCCACTCTCTTATGAAAGCAGCCGGGTGCCCGCCCCGCCGGTCGATCGGAGGGAGGGAGATGACAGGGGGATGACACCCGAACGATGGTGCGAGCGGGGTCCGTTGCTCTGTAATCGGCTGTAGCGGCTGCATCGGCTGCGGAGCACCTTGAAATCGGGTGCGGGTCGCCGATTCCGCTCAGGTGGAACGCCATCGAGTGCAATCCGAACGGTCAATGGGGCTGGCTTCCCGACGCGCCGGCCATCACAACCGCGTTCGCCGACATCCTGAGCACGGAAGGAGGCGGCAGGCCATGACGATGCCCGCCGATCTGGAGAAGGACGCCCCACGGCTGCGGGAGGCGATGGCGAAGGCTCTTGCCCAGGACGGCGTCCTCGCCGATCCGGCCTGGCGGCAGGCCGTGGAGACGGTGCCCCGGCATCGGTTCGTGCCGGGCTTCTATCTGCCCGCAGCCGAACGGGACGGGCATGGGCTAACGGTGTGGGAGCCGGTCACGGCCGCGTTCGACCACGGCCGGTGGCTGGCCGCCTCTTACTCCGACACCACGCTCATCACGCAGTTCGACGGCGACGAACCCGACTGGACGCACCCCGCCGTGCGCCACGGTGGAGCGCCGACCTCCTCTTCCACGCTGCCGTCCCTGGTCCTGCGCATGTGGACAGACGCCGAGATCGCCGAAGGGCACACGGTGTTGGAGATCGGCACCGGAACCGGTTACTCGACCGCGCTCGCCTGCGAGCGGCTCGGCTCCGCCGGCATCACGAGCATCGAGGTGGACCCGCACCGGCTGGAGACAGCCGCGGACGCGCTGTACGGGTGCGGCTACTCCCCGACTCTCGCCGTGGCCGACGGACTGTACGGGTACTGGCCCGAGGCGAAGTACGACCGGATCGCCGCCGCCTGCTCCTTCCGCGCCGTGCCCCCGGCCCTCCTCGCGCAGGTCCGGCCGGGCGGGAAGATCCTGCTCACCCTGTCGGGCTGGCTCTACGGGTACGCCCGTGTGCTGCTCACCGTCGCCGAGGACGGCACCGCCGAGGGGCGTCTGCTGGACGGCACCGTGTCCTTCATGTCGGCCCGCACCCACGCGGCGCCGGCCTTCGGCAACCCCGCCCACTGGACCGCGGGGCTGCCCGAGCAGCCCCGCAGCGCGCGGCACAGCCCCGAACGGGTCAGCGCCGCTACCGAGGAGGCGTTCCATCTGCGGTTCCTCGCTCAATGCGCCGTGCCCGACGCCCAGATGACCACCGTCGGCGAGGTCGTGCACCTGGTCGACGTCGTCACCGGCTCCGCCGCCACCCTCACCCCCGACGACGGCGCATGGCGGGTACGCGAGGGCGGTCCGGTGCGACTGTGGGAGTGCGTCGAGCGTGTCCTGGACGCCTACGACGCGGCGGACCGGCCGAAGCCGGAGACGTTCACCCTGCACGTGCACGACGACGGGCAGCACGTGCGGCACCCGATGATGCCCGGCCTGCGACTGCCGACCCGTCGGCCCGGCCGGTGCCCTTCGTGATCCGGAACGTCCGTCGTCGGGGGGACGCCTGTCAGCCGAAGTCGTCCGGGACGATGCGGAGTTTCTGTGCGATGCGGGCGAGGGCCTTCTGGTCGGTCGTGTTGAGCGAGTCGAGGACGGTGCCGCGTACGGCTCGCAGGTGGGTGGGCGCCGCCAGTCGCACGAGGTCGAAGCCGGCGGCGGTGAGTTCGGCGAGGGTGTAACGGCCGTCGGCCGGGTCGGGTGTCCGTACGACCCAGCCGCGCTGTTCACAGCGTTTGATGACGTTGGACAGCCGGGAGAGCGACCCGCTGGCGAGGAAGGCGAGCTCTCCCATCCGGAGCTTGCGCCGCGGGGCCTCGGAGAGGTGGCTGAGCACCAGGTACTCGAACAGGGTGAGGCCGTGTTCCTGGCGCAGCGGCGACTCCAGCTTGCCGGGCAGCAGCAGGACGAGGGAGATCAGCCCCGTCCACGCCGCCTTCTCCTGCTCGTCGAGCCAGCGCGGCTCCTTGTCGTCCTCGTGTTCGCCCGTCCCGCTCATAGGCCCTTCCGTGCTGTTCATGGATCTTCCCGCCCCTCGGCGAAGCCCGCCATCACTTTGCGCTTGAAGTCATCGGTTGTTAGTCTCACTTTACGCGTGAAGTCATGCAAGAGGAAACGCACCCCTGTGGGCAGGAAGAGGAAGCATCATGAGCACCGTCACCTTCGGCATCACTCCGGGCTTCGGCGAGAAGCTGCACGAGGCCCTCGGCTACAGCGGCGCCGTCCGCGTCGGCGACCGGGTCGAGACCTCCGGGCAGGCCGGGGTGGATGACGACCTGGTCATCCCCGACTCGCTGGAGGACGAGATCATCCAGGCTTTCGACAACGTGGAGCGCACGCTCGCCACGGTGGGCGCGACCTGGAAGGACGTCATCCACGTCAACTCGTACCACAAGGTCGCACCCGGAGATGACGCCATCGGCGACGACCACAACACGGTCATGGCCGAACAGTTCCGCCGTCGTCTCGACGGCCGCGCGCCGATCTGGACCGAGAGCGGCGTCACGGTCCTCGGCCTCGCCGCCATGCGCGTGGAGATCCGCGTGACCGCCATCGTCGGCTCCGGGAACTGAACCACCCCCCCGGCGCCGCGAGGACGCACTCGCGTTACGCGGGTCCACGACTGTCACGCGGCCGGCCGGCCGCCCGAGCGCGCGATCGAAGCCACCGGTGTCGCGCTCGACCGGCCGGAACTCGCGGTGCTCATGGTGCCGCACATGGCGGACAGGCCCCCGCGCGTCGGCGAGATCGCGGAACGGACGCAGATCGTGGGCGCCTCGGCGATACGGAGGACCGGCGTGCCGGCCTCATCGAGGCGACCCCGCTGGGCGCGCAGGCCGCGAACAGGTTCGCGACCTGCCTGATCGATCCGACGACGGGACGCGCCCGGCGCCGGAATGACCCGCGGGTCCGTCGGGCCGTGGCGGACCTCGTGTCCCAGGGCGCGGCGAGGGCTCTGAGAGACTGTCGGGGATGACCGGAACCGTACCCACCTCGCCCCTTCGCGCCCGTGCCGAGATCGATCTCGGCGCGCTCCGCGGCAATGTCCGCGCCCTGCGTGCGCGGCTCGCGCCCGGTGCTCAGCTCATGGCCGTCGTGAAGTCCGACGCGTACGGGCACGGCGCGCTGCCCTGCGCGCGGGCCGCGCTCGACGCGGGGGCTGCCTGGCTCGGGACCGCGACGCCCCACGAGGCCCTCGCGCTGCGTGCCGCCGGGGTGGAGGCCCCGATCCTGTGCTGGCTGTGGACCCCCGGCGACCCCTGGCGCGACGGCATCGAGGCCGGTCTCGACATGTCCGTCTCCGGGATGTGGGCGCTGCGCGAGGTGACCGAGGCCGCGCGGGAGGCCGGGCGGGTCGCGCGGATCCAGCTCAAGGCCGACACCGGGCTCGGCCGCAACGGGTGCCAGCCCGCCGACTGGCCCGAACTCGTCGCCGCCGCCCGCGCCGCCGAGGTCGCGGGCACCGTCCGCGTCACCGGCCTGTGGTCGCACCTCGCGTGCGCCGACGAGCCAGGGCACCCCTCGATCGGGGGCCAACTCGACGTGTTCCACGAGCTGTTGGCGTACGCCGAGAAGGCGGGCATCGAGCCGGAGGTCCGGCACATCGCGAACTCCGCGGGCGCCCTCACCCTCCCCGAGTCGCACTTCGATCTCGTGCGGTCGGGCATCGCCGTCTACGGGATCTCGCCCAGCTCCGAACTCGGCACCTCACGGGAGCTGGGGCTGCGGCCCGTCATGACGCTCGCCGCGTCCGTGGCGCTGGTGAAGCGCGTCCCGCGGGGGCACGGCGTCAGTTACGGCCACCGGTACCGCACCTCCGCCGAGACGACCCTCGGCCTGATCCCCCTCGGGTACGCGGACGGCGTCCCGCGCCACGCGTCGGGCCGGGGCCCCGTGCTCGTCGGCGGGGCGGTGCGGCGGGTGGCGGGGCGGGTCGCCATGGACCAGTTCGTCGTGGACCTCGGGGCGGGACCGGACGCCGACGCCGTCCAAGAGGGCGCGCCCGCCGTCCTGTTCGGGCCCGGGGACGACGGCGAGCCGACCGCCGCCGACTGGGCGGAGGCGGCCGACACCATCGCGTACGAGATCGTGACCCGTATCGGTCCCCGCGTCCCCCGCGTCTATGCGGACGGGGTGGATGGGCATGAAGAGCGTGTCGGCGGAGACGGACGAGGAGCGGGACGTTGAGCGAGAACACCGCAGGGGACCTGGGCTCGGCCGTCAGCGGCGGCAACTGGCGGCTGGCCGGTATCGCCGGGACGGCGATAGGCGTGATCGCGGCCGGCGCCGCCGCGGGCGTCGCCATCGAGCGGATGACCGTCGGGCGCGGCATGCGCAAGAAGGCCCGGCTCGCACTCGACTCGACGGGGCCGTACGGCGCCCTGCGCGGCACCCCCGGCAAGGCCCTCGCCGACGACGGCACCGAGCTGTACTTCGAGGTCGACGACATCGACCCGGAGACCGGCGCGGGCACCCCGCGCCGCCGCCGTCTCTTCGGACGCAAGGCCCCCGCGCCCGTCACCGTCGTCTTCAGCCACGGCTACTGCCTCAACCAGGACTCCTGGCACTTCCAGCGCGCCGCCCTGCGCGGTCTGGTGCGGACCGTCTTCTGGGACCAGCGCAGCCACGGCCGGTCCGCCCGGGGCGTCGCGCAGCAGGGCCCGGACGGCGTGGACGTCTCGATCGACCAGCTCGGCCGGGACCTCGAAGCGGTCATCAAGGAGGCCGCGCCCGAGGGGCCGCTCGTCCTCGTCGGCCACTCCATGGGCGGTATGACGATGATGGCCCTCGCGGGCCACTGCCCCGAACTCGTACAGGACCGGGTCGTCGGCGCCGCGTTCGTCGGCTCCTCCAGCGGGAAGCTCGGCGAGGTCAGCTTCGGGCTGCCGGTGGCGGGCGTGAACGCGGTACGCCGCGTACTGCCCGGTGTCCTGAAGGCCCTCGGCTCGCAGACCGAGCTGGTCGAGCGGGGCCGGCGCGCGACCGCCGATCTCTTCGCCGGGCTGATCAAGCGCTACTCGTTCAGCTCGAAGGACGTGGACCCGGCCGTCGCGCGGTTCGCCGAGCGGCTGATCGAGGGGACGCCGATCGACGTGGTGGCGGAGTTCTACCCGGCGTTCACCGAGCACGACGAGTCGGACGCGCTGCCGGTCTTCATGGAGGTCCCGGTGCTCGTGGTGGCCGGGGACCGCGATCTCATCACCCCCAGCTCGCACAGCGAGGCCATCGCGGACCTGCTGCCGGACTCCGAGCTGGTGATCGTGCCGGACGCGGGCCATCTGGTGATGCTGGAGCACCCGGAGGTGGTCACCGACCGGCTCGCCGACCTGCTGGTACGGGTAGGTGCCGTCCCGGCAGCCACTAACGTGGGTGCGTATGGAAGCACCGCACAGCCCGGCAGCTGAGACCCGCACCGGCGGGGCCGCCCCTGTCGCCGCCCGCGTCACCGTCGACTCACCCGAACGTATGAGTGAGCTGGGCCGGAAACTCGCCGCTCTGCTGCGCCCCGGCGACCTGGTGATGCTCACCGGCGAACTCGGCGCCGGCAAGACGACGCTGACCCGTGGCCTGGGCGCCGGGCTCGGCGTACGCGGCGCGGTCACGTCGCCGACCTTCGTCATCGCGCGGGTGCATCCCTCGCTGATCTCGGGCCCACCGCTCGTGCACGTGGACGCGTACCGGCTCGGCGGCGGTCTCGACGAGATGGAGGATCTCGACCTCGACGTGTCGCTGCCGGATTCGGTGGTGGTCGTCGAGTGGGGGGACGGAAAGGTCGAGGAGCTGTCCGACGACCGGCTGCGTGTGGTGATCGACCGCGTCGTGGGAGCGGTGGACCCGCTCGCCGTGGACGAGGACGACCGGCGCGAGGTCACCCTCACCGGTATCGGCGCGCGCTGGGCGGACGTGGACCTGGCCTCGGCCGTCGCGCCGGACCCCGTCTGAACGGGCCGCGACCGGGTTCAAACGGGCCGTGACCGGGTCCGAACGGGCCGCGACCTGGTCCGAACGGGCCGGA
>NZ_JARJHW010000264.1:0-7956 GCF_040560175.1 Streptomyces panacea | reverse complement strand
AGACCGAGGGCGGCCCGTAGTGCCCGCAGCCGCGCGTTGTCGGCGACGGCTTCGCCGAAGCCGTCGCCGAAACCGGGGGTCGAGAGCGTCGCGAGCCGGGCGAGCGCGAGGTCGCCGCGGCGCATGAGCCAGCCGGTCGCGAGGGCGGCCAGCAGGTGCGCGAGGAACATGGGCAGGCTGGGCAGCTCGGGCAGCAGCCCGGCCGCCCCGCCGGTCCCGTCGGCCGCCGCCCGGGCGGCCGTCGCGGACGCGCCACCGTGCAGGTGGCCGCCCTGCGCGAGCCCGCCGCCGACGGTGGCCGGGTCGATCCCGGCGTCGGTCACGATGCGGTGCGCGTCGCCGGGGGTCAGCGACGCCGGGCCGGCGCCGCAGATCAGCTTCGCCGCCATGCGGACCAGTACGTCGTCGGCGCTGCCGCGCATCGCGAGGTGGTGCTGGCTCATCCCGAACAGGGCGTGCAGCGCGAGCTGCCCACCCGTCAGGGCGAGCGCGATGGAGGGCAGTGAACGGGCGCGCCCGGCGAGCGGCGCGGCCACGGCGAAGACACCGGCGAAACCGATGACGAGCGTCCACCAGGGGACGGCCTGACAGGCCGCGAGCACATGTCCCGTCGCGGACAGCACGACACAGACCGCGGTGAACACCGCGGTCCTCATGAGCCGCAGACCGGCTCCGGCGTGTGCGACACGATCCGGCATGGCCGGGTCATCATCGCACTGCGGTCGGCGGCTTCATACGGCAGGTCCGGAAGATCACCCTCTGTCCCGTACAACGGTGGACGCGTCATGCGCGTCCGCCGAATGAGTTGTTTCACGGGATCGATGTGCTTACGAATCGCCTACAGGGGCAATACGTATCGGTATGTCGAGCTGTGGCCAGGAGGCTGGAGCATGAGCATCTGGTGGTCCCTCCATTTGCGGCGCGAAGCCGCGAGCGTCCCGCTCGCGCGCCGTCTTCTGATCGGCACCATGGAGACCGCGGGCGTCGACCCCGCCATTTCCTTCGATCTGTCCGTCGCACTGACCGAGGCCTGCGCGAACGCCGTCGAGCACGGCGGTGACGACGGGCCCGGCGCACCGTCCCGGGCGTCGGAGGCGTATCGGGTGACCGCGTATCTGGACGGCGAGAAGTGCCGTATCGAAGTGTCCGACTCCGGGCCGGGATTTCCCTCCCGCCGGGCCGTCCGGCGGCCGCCCGCCTTTGCCCCCTCGACCGCCGAGGACGGGCGGGGGCTGTCGCTGATCGAGCAGCTCGCGGACCACGTCCACTGCCGGAACAGGCCGGGGCGGGGCGCGGTGATCAGCTTCGACAAGATCCTGAAGTGGCGCGAGGAGACCCCGCTGGTGGCTTTGCGCGGTACGACCGCAGGGGTCTGACCCTCCGGAGCGGGCGTACACGAACCCGACCAGCCCGCCGGCCGGGCCGCGCGTCGCGCGCGGCCGGGCCGACGGCCGTCCGGGCCGGGACCTGCTTCCGTACCCGGTCTCAGCCCTGTTCGGTGGCCTTGGTGGCCGCCATCCACGCCTCCACGTCGGACGACGTACGCGGCAGCCCGGCCGACAGATTCCGGTTGCCGTCCTCCGTGACGAGGATGTCGTCCTCGATCCGGACCCCGATGCCCCGGTACTCCTCCGGCACCGTGAGGTCGTCCGCCTGGAAGTACAGCCCCGGCTCGACGGTCAGGCACATACCGGGCTCCAGCGTCCCGTCCACGTACGCCTCCGTCCGCGCGGCCGCGCAGTCGTGGACGTCCAGGCCGAGCATGTGCCCCGTGCCGTGCAGCGTCCAGCGGCGCTGGAGACCCAGCTCCAGGACCCGCTCGACCGGCCCGTCGAGGAGGCCCCACTCGACGAGCCTCTCGGCGAGCACGCGCTGCGAGGCGTCGTGGAAGTCCCGGTACTTCGCGCCCGGCTTCACCGCGGCGATACCGGCCTCCTGCGACTCGTACACCGCGTCGTAGATCTTGCGCTGCAACGCGTCGAACCGGCCGTTGATCGGCAGGGTGCGCGTGACGTCGGCGGTGTAGAGCGTGTGGGTCTCCACGCCGGCGTCGAGCAGGAGCAGATCCCCGGAGCGCACGTCCCCGTCGTTGCGCACCCAGTGCAGGGTGGTGGCGTGCGGTCCCGCGGCGCAGATCGAGCCGTAGCCGATGTCGTTGCCCTCGACGCGGGCGCGCAGGAAGAACGTTCCCTCGATGTAGCGCTCGCTGGTCGCCTCGGCCTTGTCGAGGATCCGTACGACGTCCTCGAAGCCGCGGACGGTCGAGTCGACGGCCTTCTGGAGCTCGCCGATCTCGAAGTCGTCCTTCACCGCGCGCGCCTCGGAGAGATGGACGCGCAGCTCCTCGTCGCGCTCCGCCGTGACCTTGTCGGCCAGCGCGGCCTCGATGACCGCGTCGTGCCCGCGGACGGCCCGCACCGGGCCGGTCGCCTCGCGCAGTGCCCCGGCCAGCTCCCGTACGTCCTTCGCGGGCAGGCCGAGCAGCTGCTCGGCCTCGGCGAGCGAGTGCCGGCGGCCGACCCACAGCTCGCCCTGGCGGCCGTCGAGCCAGAATTCGCCGTTCCCCCGGTTGGAGCGGGGGGTCAGATAGACCGTCGCCAGGTGGCCGTCGCCGCCGGGCGCCGGCTCCAGCACGAGGACGCCGTCCTCCGTCTGGTCACCGGTGAGATACGCGTACTCCGTGGAGGGACGGAAGCTGTACTCCGTGTCATTGGACCGGGTCTTCAGACCGCCCGCGGGGATCACCAGGCGGTCGCCCGGGAATCGCGCGGACAGCTCGGCACGGCGGGCCGCGGTGTGCGTCGCCTGTGCGATGGGCTCCAGATCATGGAGCTCCGTGTCGGCCCAGCCCGACTTCATGTTCTCGGCCAGCTCGTCGGACACGCTCATGTACAGGCCGTTCTTACGCTTCTTGACGGGCTTCTCGGCCGACGCCTCGTCGGCGTCATCGAGCACTGTGTCCTGATTTCCCAGCGATTCCGGGGTCTCCGGCTTTTCCGGGATGAGCTCCTCGGCCACGGTCTGCCTCCTCTGTACGACATTGGACCTTTCGGGTCCCGGCACCATCGTATGTCTGTACGGGGGACAGGCCAGGGGGCCTGTGGACAACTCGGCGGACGGGCGGACGGGACGGGCGGACCGGCCGGAGGGAGACGGTCCGGTTCAGTCGAAGAGGGCGGCCAGGACCACGACGTCCTCCGCGCTCCCGCCGGGACGGGTGCCCGTGCCGGGGACGGCCTCGTCGAGTCCCTCGGGCAGCACCAGCCGCAGCACGTGGTCGGCGATCGCCCCCGGATCGTCCCGCAGGCTCCTGGGCACACTCGCGGCCGCCGCGTGCAGCCGGGCGAAGGCCCGGTCCATCGGGTCGCCGGTGCGCCGCAGCAGCCCGTCCGTGTACAGCAGCACCGTTTCTCCTGGCGCGGGCGACAGCTCCACGCTCGGTGCCTCCCAGCAGGACAGCATCCCCAGGGGCGCCGACAGCGTCGTCTCGACGAACTCCGTACGCCGCTCCCCCACGATCAGCGGCGGCGCGTGCCCGGCCCCGGCGAGCACGATCTTGCGCAGCGCCGGTTCGGCGTAGGCGAAGAGGGCGGTGGCGGTGCGCGCCGGCTCGGTCAGCCGCAGCAGCAGTTCGAGGTCGGACAGTACGGCGACGGGGTCCTCGCCCTCCATCACCGCGTACGCCCGCAGGGAGGCGCGCAGCCGCCCCGTCGCGGCCAGGGCGCTCGGTCCCGACCCGCTCACCGAGCCGACGGCCAGCCCCAGCGCGCCCTCGGGCAGCGGCAGTGCGTCGTACCAGTCGCCGCCGCCGTACCCGCTCGTGCGGTGCCGTACGGCGAGCCGTACGCCGGGCACCCGGGGGAGTCTGCTGGGCAGCAGCTCGTCGGCGATCGTGGCCTCGCGCGCCCGGGCGATCTCCAGCTCCAGGAGGCGCGCCAGATGCTCGGCGGCGTACCGGGCGTAGAGACCCACCAGATGGCGCTGTCTTTCCACCGGTTCGGCGGGTTCGTCGTAAAACCAGACCGCGGCGCCGATCCGTCCCGCCGTCTCGGCCGTCAGGGAGACCGCGTACGTGGCGCTGTAGCCGAGCCGGCGGGCCACGTCGCGGTGCAGCGGGTCGAGGTCCGGGTCGCCGAGCACGTCGCCGACGGACTCGGCCGCGGTCCCGGGCTCCGTGGTGTCGTCGAGGAGCCGTCCGTAGGAGGTCGCGTCGCGCGGTACGGTCTCCAGCTGGCCGAGGTCGGAGTGGCTGAGGCCGAGTGCGACGGTCGCGCGGGGGAGGTGCTCGTCCGCGCGGGGCGCCGGTTCGAGGACGACCAGACCGCGCGAGGAGCCGACGAGGGCGGCTCCCGCCCGTACGACCTCGTTGAGCGCCGCGTCCACGGAACCTGTCCTGGCCAGGCGTTCCGTGAGCTCGTGGAGGGTGGTCAGATCGGAGACCCAGCCGGCCAGCCGGTCCTGGATCATGACCACGGGTGCGCCGGCGGACTCGTCGAGGGGCGGGGCAGTGTGCGCGGGAGCCGGAACTGCTGAATCGATTCCAGCCACTTTCGGCATGTGCGGAGCGCTCATGGCAACCGGCTTTCTGACTGGTGCGTTTCGCGCAATAGCAGCGCAAACCACCAGGTGATACTGCGCCACTATCAGTGCATCCACATGTACACGCACAACTGAGGCGATGTCCAGCATTGTCCTGGCGGAACCACTGGTGTCTGTGCGACGGTTAGGTTGGCGAGAAAATGACCCCAACGCAGTATTCTGCGATCGACTGAGGGAACTCGACATGAGCCTCCGCGGTGAAGCGTGGGCGACATCGTGGAGGAGCGTCATCCCGCACGTGATGGGTACGTAAACGGTGACGGACAGGGGCAGTTGGGACGGCCCCGGAACCTGACGGACGGCTTCGGCGTCTTAACCGCCGTAGCTCGCGCGCCATCCCGGAGTGGCGGGGCTGTCACAGCAGGATCGACAGACCGTTGAGTGCGCCACCCGTCGCTACGCGCTAACGAAGACAGACTGCGTTCGGCCCAGGAGCGGTGAGTCCAGCCGCAGGTTGGCGAAGTCCGACTGTGCCCCGTCCAAAGGGGCGGCGAAGCGTCGACGGCATACGTCGACTGTACGCACAGCGATACGCACAGTGAAGCCATGCACACAGATTTTCCGGTGTGGCATGGGGACCTCGGCGTTCAACGGAAAGGAACGAGCGCTTATGCGCGAGATCCTCGGAAGGCGACGCAGGCTCCTGTTCAGGCGCAAGGGGATGCCTGCCCCACTCGAAGCGGCGCTGACGTGCGCCACGGCGTGGCAGTGGCCCGTACTTCCCGGAGCCGGCCTGAAGACGTCCGGCGGCCGGGGTGATCGTGGCCTCGGCTGCGCCTGCCCGGACCTTGAGTGCGCCGTACCCGGCGCGCACCCCTTCGACCCCGGCCTGCTGGCCGCGACGACCGACGAGCGCATGGTGCGCTGGTGGTGGGCCAACCGGCCCACGGCCCCGCTCGTGATGGCCACCGGAGGCACCGCGCCGTGCGCGGTGAGTCTGCCCGCTGCCGCCGGGGAGCGTGCGCTGGTGGCACTGGACCAGATGGGGATGCGCCTCGGCCCGGTCGTGGCGACCCCCACGCGCTGGTCGCTGCTGGTGGCCCCGTACACCCTGGAACGGCTCGGCGAGCTGCTCTTCGCCAAGGACTGGGTGCCCAGCTCGCTCCGCTTCCACGGCGAGGGCGGCTATCTGGTGCTCCCGCCGTCCGAGGCGGTCGGCGGTCAGGTGCGCTGGGAGCGGGCGCCACTGCCCGGCTCGGCGTCGCCATGGCTGCCGGACGTGGAGGCGGTCGTGGACGCGCTGGTCGAGGCGAGCACGAGCGCGCCGGACGGCGGCAGCAGGCTCTCCTACTGAGTACGGGGGTGCGTACGCACCGACATGCCGGGCCGCACCTTCGAGGTGCGGCCCGGCTTTCGTTGCGGCTGTCACTCGAACGGGTGCGAGGTGGCCGGAGTTGTACGGGAAATGGGCGCGCGGCGCGCCGGGTGGCCCGATGACGCCGATATCTTCGGCCGACGGTCAAGATCTCCCCGGCAGTGGCAGGTGGGCCCCATGAATCTCCGTGTGATCGGGCTCGCCACCGTGGTGGTGTTCACCGCCCTGCTGCCGCTGGCCGCGTCCGCGGGACCCGCGGGCGGTCCGTCGGTCGGCCCCATGGCGCGCTACGGGGCCGACACGCCCCGTGCGGCGCCGACGGTCACGCTCCAGGAGCCGGAGAACGGCGACGCGGCGGCCGTCGAGCGCTGCGGCCCCGCGCTCACGTCGCGTGACGGGATCGAGGCCCAGACCTGTGTTCTCAGTGAGAACGGGGACACCTGGGGCCGTACGTACTACCGGAATGCATCAGGTGGGGAATTGCGTTCCGTGCTCAGCCTGATGGGGCCCGGCGGGCGGACCGTGCAGTCCCACTGCGCGGTGGAAGACGGCGACGAGCCGGGTTCTTGTGAAACTCCGCGTGAACGCACAGTGGGAAAGCCGGCGCGGTACTGGGCGGTCGCGGAGTTCGCGGGAAGTGCCGACGGGACCGGGCCGCTGTTGCTCAGATCCGGTAGCAACTCGGCTGCTCCGTCTGCCAGTTGAGGCGCCCGGTCGGTTCGCGGAAGTGACGGCCGAGAGGCGCGGCAACGGCGCGACAACTCTGCAGTCTTCACTCCGGAAATTGCACGAACACCGCCGGGGAACGAAGACGCCCGGTCGCTGGCGACGGGGGATGCACCAGCGACCGGACTTCTAGAACGGTAACAAGAGATCGACGGTTAGCAAATTCGATCTGATGTATTCGGACAAGAAATTACTTGCCGGTACGGGCAGTTGTGACGACTGTCACCGTGGGCGATGAATTTCTTGAGCCTTAGCTGAGGATCAGCTGAGGGTCACCTGGCGGTTGGTGAGCCCGCCGCGCGCCCGGCGCTCGTCCCCGGTCAGCGGAGCGTCCACCGCGAGGGCGGCCGTCAGTCGCTCCTGGAGCTCCGCCGCGGGCTTCTCGCAGTCCTCGGCGCGCATCGCGCTCGGCAGGTCCCAGACCGGCACCGTGAGCCCGTGCGCCCGGAAGGAGCCGACCAGCCGCGTGCCCTCGCCGAGGCTCGACGTACCGGCGGCGTGCAGCCGGGCGAGCGCGTCGAGCAGCTTCTCCTCGGGGTGCGGCATGGCCCAGCGCAGGTGGTTCTTGTCGGGCGTCTCGCACCAGTACGCGGCGTCCGTGCCGGTGAGTTTCACCGTCGGGATGGCGGCGGCGTTGGCGCGCTCCAGCGACGCGGTCACCTCGGGGGTCGCGTTCTCGGCGTCCGGCACCCAGAACTCGAAGCCCGGGTGGACGACCGGCGCGAAGTCGGCCGCCGGGTCCAGCAGGTCCTGAAGGCGCGGCCCGTCGGCCGGAACGCGCTGTGCGGCGACCGGGTTGCCGGGCTCGGCGCTCAGCGCCCGCCGGAGCGTGTCGGCGAGGTCGCGGCTGAGGTCGCCGGACGAGGTGTCGTTCTGGAGGGCGAGCAGCACGGAGCCGTCGTCGCGGCGCAGCGCGGGCCAGGCCATCGGCAGCACGGTCGCGAGGGTCACGGACGGTACGCCGTCCGGCAGGCCGCCCTTGAGCGTCAGTTCGGCGGTCGCGGCGGGCACCAGCTCGCGCAGCGCGACCCAGTCGCACTCGCCGGCCAGCCCGTCGAAGGGGCGCTGGACCAGCTCGGTGACGGCATGTGCGGCGGCACGGCCGTGACAGGCCTTGTAGCGGCGGCCCGAGCCGCACGGGCAGGGCTCACGGGCCCCCACGACCGGAATCGGCCCGTCCGTGAGCTGAGCTTTCGCGGACTGAGCCTTCGCGGCCTTGGTCTGGGGGCGCTTCTTGGCCATGGTGGGCTTCTCCCGATAGCGGCAGTGCGGTGTCGGGCGCGAGCCTAGCCGTACCGCGTATCACCGTGGGCGCA
>NZ_JARJHW010000263.1:0-7994 GCF_040560175.1 Streptomyces panacea | reverse complement strand
CTACTCGGGCAAGGCCGTCCATCGCATCTTCGCCTCTTGCGGCCAGGAAGCCTTCTTCGAAGATGCCCGCCCTCGTGGCTGGCTACGAGGAGAAGCACGGGCACTCGCCGGGGGAGCGGCCGCTTACGTGCTGGAATGCCAGGCCGCCGACCGTACGCGCCCGCCCAAGCGCACGGTGGCGCGGTCGCTGTCCGAACTGCGCGACGGCTGGAGGCGGTCGGCGATCCGGAAGCTGGGTGCCTGCACCGTCTACCGGCTCGCGGAGCGAGCACGGGCGGCAGCTGCGGCGCTGTGGGCGCGGGTGCGGCCGGCCGTCGATGTCGCGCTGGCCGCCGTCGACACCGTCGCCGTGGTGTACGCGATGCGGGGTGCGTTCAAGCGCCGACACCTGCTTGCTGAAGCCCGACGCCACCTCTTCTACGTCATGCGCGGCCGGCCCCACGAGCCCGGCCTGGACGAACAGATCGTGCAAGCGGTCGTCGACGATTACACCCGCCCCGTCGGCCGCCGGATGCTGACCGCCGACCTGCGCGCCCTTTACCTGGGCGACACCGAGGAACAGGCCGTGCTGCATCCACTGACCCGCGACCGGTCCGCCTCGCCGTACGAACGGGCCCGCTTCGCGGCTGGAGTGCTGACGGCCCGGGTCTACGCGGTGCGCCGCGCGGAGCTCATGGGCTCTCGTGCCCGGCCGCACACCGTCGCCGTGCCCGCCATCCCGAGGACCCGCCTACGGCCGTCCCGTGCGGACCGGAAGGCCGGTCAAGTCGTGGAGCAGACGACCGATGTTGCCGCGGTGGAGCAGACCAGCCGGACGTTCGAGGCTGCCGCCGCCGAGATGGCCGCCAAGCTTCAGGACGGCATACGCAACCGCGCCGTTGCCCATGGCCCCCGCCCGCAGCTCACCACGGCGACGGCCCCGCCACCGCACACCCAGCAGCCAGGCCGGAGCACACCTACAGGAGGTGTCGCATGACCACGCCGCCCGACGACCCTGGGATTCGGGGCCGCCGCCACTTGAGGGGATCTGCCCGGGAGCGTCCGCCATCTCGGGCGGCTGGCCGGGGAGCGACCACGGTCCGGGATGAACCTGTCCGGCGTGAGCCTGCCTAAAGCGAAGCTGACGGAAGCGAACCTGCTCAGCGTGAACCTGGTCAACTGGGGTTCCCCCGTTGATCGGGAGTCGCTGATCAGCTGGTCAGAAGGGTTTGACGGGGTTTCAGGTTCGTTCGTTCGGCCGTTGCCTGGTCGGCGTAGTGCTTCTCCTCGAACTCGATCGGACTGAGGTAGCAGAGCCGCTTCTGGATGCGCCGGGAGTTGTGGAAGCCGTTGATGTACTCGAACAGCGCCAGGTTCGCCTCGGCCCGGGTGGCGAAGACGCGGCCGCGGACGCATTCCGTCTTGATGATCATCCACAGGTTCTCCGCGAGAGCGTTGTCGTAACTGTCGCCGACGGAGCCCATGGACGCCCGAACTCCCGCACGCAGAAGGCGAGTTGTGAGCTTGATCGACGTATATTGACAGCCGTGTTCCGCGTGGTGAATGAGCCGTCCGGGCTCGACCTCGCGGGACGCGAGGGCGTACTCGAGCGTGGTCAGGACCAGGTCGGCGTCCGCGCGGGCGGAGGTCTCCCACGCCACCACCCGGCGGGAAAAGGCGTCGTGGATCGCGGACAGCCACAGGGGACCCTCGCCGGTGGAGATCATCGTCAGGTCGGTGACCCACAGCCGGTTGATCCGCTCCTGGTTGCCCCCGAGCTGGTCGCGGAGATCAGCACGGACACCACCGCCGACCGCGGCGTCTACCGGCATCCGATCCGCTTCGTACGGGTGCGGGCCGACATGGCGCCCGGCGACGCCCCGCCCTTCGGTGCGGACAACGAGTCTTCATCCGGCTGAACACCTGCCCCCGTGGACACTGGTGCAGAAACCCTTGGCCGCCGACCCGTAGTTCCGACCGCAGTGGCGGGTACCAGGGCCGATTCGGGCTCCTGCCGTGGGCGCTTGGGGGGCTCCTTGGGGACCCACTTGGGTGCCCGGCCGTCTCAGCGCGGCAAAACCCCTGGTCAGTGCCCGGATTGGCTGCTGGTCACGGCCGTCACAACTCTAAGTACGCGCCCGGACTCAACATGACCGTCCGCAACACGGCCACCCACGCGGCCTTCGACGAGATGACCGCCCAGCAGGCGCTGGAACGCCTCGCAGCCCTGAGCCTCCTCGCGCACTGGATCGACGAGTGCGAAGGTCCGATCTGACCTGCGTGCTGCCCGGCACAGGCCCGGCGAAGGGAGGTTCGAACCGCGTGATGGGCAGCAGTTGCAGGTGCCGCCTCGTACAGTTCCTTGGTTGGAATGCTCAGGCTGAGTCGGGTTTTCGAGTGTTCTGTATCGCAGCATCGGTGTGTCTTTCATCGTCCTCATGACAACGGTGACTTCTCGGCCTGCTTGCAGCTCCCGCCAAATCAAGAACCTTGTCGACCGTGACGACCTCGGTACAGGCGCCGAGGTCGATCTGGTGTTCGCCGAGGGTAAGCACCAGCGATTCGGAGAAGGCCGCGAGCTGAAAACGGTCTTGCTTCGCGAGTAGGTCGAGCACCGAGGACGAACTGCGCTACATACGCCGCCGCTACCTGTCCGCCGAGGCCGCTCGCGCCATCGCCGTCCAGATCGCGAACGCCACCTTCGCCGCCCGCAGCACCGAGCTATGGGGACAGGGCTCGACCGCGGTCGCCTCCGACTCCACCCACGTACGCGCCTACGACCAGAACCTGTTCACCGAGTGGCACTCGCGCTACGGCGGCCGCGGGGTGCTCATCTACTGGCACATGGAGAAGAAGTCCCTGGCCATCCACTCCCAGCTGATCAACTGCACCGCCTCCGAGCTCGCCGCGATGATCGAGGGCGCGATGCGGCACGGCACCACCATGGACGTGGAAGCCAACTACACGGACTCGCACGGCCAGTCGGAAATCGGGTTCGGCATCACGCGGCTGCTGAACTTCGACCTGCTGCCGAGGATCAAGCGGATCAACAAGGTGAAGCTGTACCGGCCAGTGGCCGGTGAGCCGGATGCCTACCCGCAGCTGACCCCGGCGCTGACCCGCCCGATCCGCTGGGAGCTCATCGCCCAGCAGTACGACCAGATGATCAAGTACGCCACGGCGATCCGGACCCGTACCGCGTCCACCGAGGCGATCCTGCGGCGCTTCACCCGCGACGCCTCCCACCCCGCCTACGCGGCCATGCTGGAGGTCGGGCGTGCGCAGGAGACCATCTTCGTGGCCCGGTACTTGCGGCTTCGGGACCTTCAGCGGGAGATCGAGGAGGGCCTGAACGTGATGGAGTCCTCAACGGCGCGAACTCCGTGATCGCCTATGGCAAAGGCGGGGAGATCGCCTCGAACCGGCGCGACGAGCAGGAGATGTTCGTGCTGTGCCTGCGGATTCTGCAATCGGCCCTGGTCTACGTGAACACCCTGATCCTCCAGGACATCCTCGGCGAACCTGAGTGGGCCGAGCTCCTCACGCCCGCCGACCGGCGTGGCCTGACCCCGCTGTTCTGGTCGCATGTGCGTCTGTACAGGGAGGTCACCCTGAATATGGCCGCCCGCCTCAGCCTCACCGCGGTCACAGTGCCCAGCCCTCGTACAGCGGGCGATGAGGAGCTGGCCGAGGAAGGTGCGGACGCGTAAGGGCGGTCCAGTCCCGCCACCGACGCTGTCCCGGTGACACGGGCCACCAGCTCGGCGTCTACGAACGGGCGCCGTTTGCACTGTTCGACCAGCTCAGCCAGGTGCTCGCGCGAAAATGCGGTCAGCCACGGCTTCCCGTCGAACGCCGGATCAGACGCGTGGACGACCGACTGATCCGGCACCAGCGCATCATCTCGGAGCCATTGGCGACCACCGTTCCTCACAGATCACCTCGGGCAGGCCCCCGGCACCGCCCCGCCGGACTCCGTCCGTCGCCCCTTCTTTCCTGCCTCCCAGCCCCCGCCGCCGCGCGTCAAGAGCGTGAAGAACGAAGAAGAAGCAGCTCAGAGGCTTGGCGTTTCTCACCGATCAGCAAGAATCGAAATCAAGTTCTCAGATCTGGTTCTGCCCGCCGTCGACGTAGATGTTCGCGCCGACGATGTAGCTGCTCTGTCCGGAAGCTAGGAACGCCACCACTGCGGCGACCTCCTCAGGACGCCCTATGCGGCCCTTGGCCACAGTCGCGGCGACATTCTCCTTGACAGCGGACAGTGTCTCCTCGCCGCCGAGAATGTTGGCGAGTCCGGGAGTTTCCACCCCACCCGGCGACACCGCGTTGACCCTGATGCCCCGGCCTTTGAGTTCGTTGGACCATGTCCGCGCGAATGACCGGACAGCGGCCTTGGACGCCGCGTACGCACCGAACGCCTCCATGCCGTTGTCGGCGGCTGTGGAGGAGGTCAGGATGACCGAGGCGCCGTCATTGAGCAGCGGGAGCGCCTTCTGCACGGTGAACACAGTGCCCCGGACGTTGACTCCGAAGGTCTGGTCGAAGTGGTCTTCGGTGGTCTGTTCCAGCGTGACGAACGTACCGACCGCTGCGTTCGCGACGAGCACGTCCAGTCCCTGTCCCCGGGCCCGGACCGCGTCGTAGAGCCGGTCCAGGTCGGCTGCCTCGGAGATGTCGCCGGCCACCGCGGTGGCCCTGGATGCTCCGATGGTCTCGATAGCGGCGTCCAACTCGGTCTTGCGCCGGCCTGTGATGAACACGTGCGCGCCCTCGTCTGCCAGACGTGCGGCGGTGGCCAGACCGATTCCGGTGCTGCCGCCGGTGACCACAGCCGTCCTGCCCTCAAGCTGTCCCATGCGAGTGTCTCCATATCCCTCTGTGTTGACCTGCTTCGATAGCCATACTTCAGGAACACCCCGGTACGGTGCATCATGTGTAGTCCTTATTTCTTTACGTATCGTACAGAAAGGAAGTGGGCGTGCTCGGCTCCAGCGATCCGATCGCCGACGCCATCGGTCTTCTGCGCCCTCGCACCGTGATCGACCCCGGTCTTCATGCGGCAGGACCGTGGGCACTGCGCTTCGATCAGTCCTCGCATGTCAAGCTTGGTGTCGTCGCGCGCGGCGCATGCTGGCTGACCCTTGACGGGCACAAGCCCGTACTGCTGGAAGAGGGCGACTTCTACCTGCTGGGCAACCCCCCGCCTTACGTCCTGGCCAGCACACTCACCGCACCATCGCGCCCCGCGAAGCCGGTGTGGGGAAGCGCCAAGGACGGTGTCGTACGCATCGGCCCGGAGGCCGAGGAAGACACGTACCTCTGCGGCGGGCACCTCTCGTTCGAGGACACGAACACCCCAGTCCTGACCCAAGTCCTACCGCTGCTCGTGCTTGTCCGTGCCGCAGATCCCCGCGGCAAGCTCCTGGCACATCTCAGCGAGCTCCTGGTCTCCGAGACCAGGACCGCCGCCGCCGGCAACTCTCTCGTCCTGAACCACCTCGCTCAGGTCCTGTTCGTCCACATGCTGCGCGCCCACGCCGAACAGGCCGATCAGCCCACCGGCTGGCTGGGAGCGCTCAACGACGACGGTATCGGTGCAGCCCTTCGCGCCATGCACACCGACGCAGCACACCCCTGGACACTCAAAGAGCTTGCCGGTATCAGCCACATGTCACGTTCCGCGTTCGCCTCATCCTTCAAGGGCCGGGTCGGAACCACCCCGCTGGACTATCTGATCCAGTGGAGAATGAGCCTCGCCCGCGACGCCCTGAGCCACGGCACGCGAACGATCTCCGAACTCGCGTTCATGATCGGCTACAAATCCGAGAGCGCGTTCAGCACCGCATTCCGTCGTGTGGTCGGCTCCTCACCCAAACAATTCCGGATCAGTAGCACTGGGACCGACAACCCGAAGGTCGTACAAGCGCGCGGGTGACCGAAAGGCGTCGCGCATGTTCGCGAACACACGGCTCGTTCGCGCGGCGCTCACCTATCGACCGATTGATGAGCAAGATCGGTAAGCGGTGGTACGCGGCCGGATCGGCTCCGGATCATGCCCATAAAACGGTGTCAGAAAGTCGATGTGCTTAAGAACTTGAGGAGCACCGTTTTCTGTACGATCTGGCGGGTGCGGCCACCCCAGGACGACGACACCGCTGATCTCCTCGCTCCCGTTCCGGCCGTACGGACCGGCAGCCTCGTGGGATACGCACGCGTGTCCACCAAGGGGCAGTTGCTCGACCGGCAGATCCACGCACTCAACACAGCGGGCTGCATCCGGATCTTCTCCGACAAGGAGTCCGGCAAGAACGCCGAACGCGAGGAACTGTGGAAGGCCCTCGACTACCTGCGCGAGGGCGACACCCTCGTCGTCCCGTCACTGGACCGGCTCGGCCGTTCCATCCAGGACCTCATCGCGATCGTGTCCGGCCTACGCAAGCGCGGCGTCGGCTTCACCTCGCTGCACGAGGCGCTCGACACGACCACGCCCGGCGGGCGCCTGGTCTTCCACGTGTTCGCGGCGCTTGCGGAGTTCATCCGCGAACTCATCGTGCAGGGCACCAACGAGGGCCTGGACGCCGCCCGCGCCCGCGGCGCCCGACTCGGCCGCCCGCCGGCGATGACGGAGGAACAGGTACGTCACGCCCGCGACCTGCTCGCCCGCCCGGAGAACACCGTCACCTCGATCGCAAAGCTCCTCGGCGTCTCCAGGAACACGATCTACAACTACGTGCCCGAACTGAAGGGCGGTCGCCTCACACTCGCTGAGGCGACGAGCACGCCGGAGCTGCCCCAACCCACCAGGTCCGAGGAGTGATCACCGCCGTTTGCGGCTGGTGACAGCATTCTTACCGCACCCCCACTTGGTGTTTCCGGAGTCGGATGTGCGGCATGGAAGACCTTCTTTTTTCTGACGTCTACAACTTATGGTCCGACAACGGTGAACGAGGGGCCGTTATGTGCTGCGCGCGAAGGCTGTAGTCGTGGTGGCGGTGTTGGAGGACGATGTGGGACATGGGTGGGACAGCGGAGTTGGTGGAAGCGGCGGGCTCTGGCGACCTGGAGCGGGTGACAAGCTTGTTGGGCGGGGGCGCACCGGTCGATGGACGGGACCAAGAGCACCGCACGGCCCTGGACCGCGCTCTGTGGGCGGGACATCGTGAAGCTGTCTGCCTGCTCCTGGCCGCAGGAGCGGACACTGAACAGCCCATCGGGCAGTACGCCGAGACGCTGCCACTGCGCTTCACTGCCGAGCGTGGCATGCAGGCCACGGCCCGCATTCTGCTGGAGGCCGGGGCAGAGCCCGATGGCCGGCTGTGCGAGGGACGGGCTACTGCCTTGATGGTTGCGGCCACCGAGGGACATGAGGGCATCGCTCAATTGCTGCTGGACCACGGCGCAGGCCTTGAGTCGGTGGGACGGGACAAGACACCGTTGGAGTGGGCGGCGTTCGGAGGCCGGCCAGCAACCGTCCGGTTGTTGCTGGACCACGGCGCCGCCCGCACGGCCGAGGCGCTGGCCGAAGCTCACCGCAGCGCCGACCGCTGGAAACATACCCCTGAGCGCCAAGCAGAATACACAGCGACGATCTCCATGCTCCTGGCCGCAAGCAAGTGAGCCTCCTCAAAAATTTCGTGTGCATGAACTCAGAAGGTGTCCTACATTTTCACCAACGCTACATGCTGCATCAAACTGATGCAGCCACCACACCGAAACCCGACCCGAACCAACACCCCACCACCCGTAGCCAGCCGGGCCCGCGAAGCGGGCCCAAGCGGTCCTGGAGGCGCAGCCGGAAGACCCGCTTGGGCGGGGGAGCGCAGCGGATCCGCCCAGGAGTGCGAAGCACTCCCCAACCCGCATACTCAACACCGAACTAGCGCACCGTCAAGATTCGCCCAACCCGGCCGCGCAGCGGCCGGCCCCACCCGGGTTCCGGAGCGCAGCGCAGGAACCCACCGTGCGCAGCACGGCACGGTGAGCGCAGCGAACCGCGCGGCCCCCGCGAAGCGGGG
>NZ_JARJHW010000262.1:0-8013 GCF_040560175.1 Streptomyces panacea | reverse complement strand
CTCGGAGATGTGTATAAGAGACAGGGGCGGCGCCGGGGCGGGGCGCCGGGAAGGCGCCCGCCAGCGTCGCGTCGTCCCCGGAGTATTTGGCCGCGTGGCCCAGCCAGTCGGGGAGTTGGGCCTGGACGGCCGCGACGCCGTGCGACGCGGCGCGCGACCGCACCCCGGTGGCGAAGGCCAGGAACCCCTCGTGGTCGGCGAAGCTCTTGGAGAGTCCGTCGGTGGAGAGCAGCACGCCCGGTGGCGGGCCGCCGGTGAGCGGCTGCCAGTGCAGCCGCGCCTTGCGCCAGGCCTCGGGCTCGCAGAGCGATTCCGTCTCGTCGCCCATGTCGGGTCCCGTGTGGAGCGGCATGTGGGTCGTGCCGTCCTCGTCGACGAGGACGATGTCTCCGTCTCCCAACTGCCAGCAGACCAGGAGCCTTTCGGTGAGGACGGCGCCGATCAGGGTGCTGCCGTAGACGGCGAGGTCGGCCCGGGGCGCGGCGCGGCTCGTACCGGTCGACGTCGGGTGACCGCCGTGCGCCGGGGAGTTGGCCTCCTGCATCAGGACGCGGCGGCGCCAGGCGTGCACGACCTGCTGCGGGAGCGTGCGGGCCTCGGCGAGCAGCCGGGGCCAGTTCGCCGCGTCGTCCCCGCGCCGTACGACCTCGTGCGCGTACACCCGGGCGCAGGAGGTGAACGCCTCCACGGCCCAGCCCGCGCCCAGCTCACTGCGGAAGTGCGCGCGCGACCCGTGCCCGTCGGCGACGGCCAGCACGACGGCCCGGCCGTCCGCCGTCGTCAGCGCCTCACCCCGGTCCTGGCTGTACTTCTTGGCGACCCCTTTGACTCCTCCGTCGAGGAGTTCCCACGCCACGGCGGGTGTCCCGGTGGCGTTCACCAGATGTCGTTCTCGTCCTTGGTCAGCGGCACGACGGGCGAGACGTTGGTGGTTGTAGTGTCCTCGATCCTCGGCGCCGACGCCTCCTTCACCACCGCGGTGGACATCCAGCGGATCGCGGCCGCCAGTTGGCGGGGGTTCTTGGCGAGCAGTGGTTCGAGCTCGGGGTTCCCGAGGAACTCCTTGAGCATGCTCTTGTCCGCGTCGTCGCCGATCGCGACGGCGACCCGCACGGCACGCTTGCCCCACGGTGTGTCGTCGATGGCGCGCAGTCCGGAACGCCAGTCGTCGGTCGGCTGGCCGTCGGAGACCAGGGCGAGGACCGGCGGCAGGGCGCGCTGCGGCATCGGCGGGGTCTGGAGCGCGGCGGCGGCCATACGGAAGGCGGCGCCCATGTCGGTGGCGCCGTAGGTGTGTACGTCGTCCCAGGTGAACCGGTCCACCGGGGTGGGCTCCTGGATGTGCCAACTCGCGCCGCTCGCGAAGGAGATGGCGCGGACGAGCAGGGAGGCGGCCGGGTTGGACTGCGCGGCCTGCTGCATCTCCGGAATGGCCTCACGGATGGCGAAGTTCAACTCGCCGATCTTGCCGTTCACTCCCATGGAGCCCGAGCAGTCGAGCATCCAGATGAAGTGTGCCGGGCGGCTGGCCATACTGCCGCCGGGCACGTCGAGAATGATGGTCACGCTGGTCCTCTCCCCCGAGGCGTCCCATTCGCGCACGCCTGGTTATGCCTGTGTGATGTGGTGCGATGACGCGGTGTGGTCATGTGGTGCGATGACGCGGTTCGGTGATGCGTTGCGGTGATGGCGTTGCGGTGATGCTGAAAACGGTGGTCGGAAGCCTAGTTGAGGGCATGTCGGTGAGTGTGTCGAGCGGGAATACCGGTCCCTTCGGTCAGCGCGGCGAGTTCGACGGCGGGTGCGACGGCGAGTATCCGGGCGGATATCGCGGTGGGACCTGGGGCAGATCGCCGGGCCCGGGCGGCGGCGGCTGCCCGGGAACGTGCGGGGCCGGCGGCTGTCCGTGCGCCGGTGGGTACGCGGCGGGAGCACCCGGGATCCGGGTGTCACGGCCGCCGCCGTGCGCCATCTCGTCCGTCCAACGCACCCATGTCTGCAACCAGTTGTCGGACCGTCCCACCAGCCGGGTGGCGACGGCGCTGCGCTGTTCTTCGTTCATCCGGCCGAGCACCACGCCGAGGGTCCCCCGCAGCAACTCCTCGACCGTGGTGTGCCACGCGCGGGAGGACCTGGTCAGTTCCCTGCGCCAGACGTAGAAGAGATCGGCGACGGCGTCCGGCCGGGCGGCCATACGGTCCACCTGGGCGTCGTCGGCGAACTCGGCCTGAACGGCGGCACGGTAGTGCCGCTGCAACGCCGGTTCCGAGTTGGCGAGGAACGACAGCCCGCCCGACTCGTAGAGTTCGTGCGGTGAGAGGCGGGCGAAGCCGCGGGCGAGCAGGTACTGGACGCCGTCCCACAACGGCGCGTCCACGGGCGAGCCGGCCCGGCGCAGCTCTCCGACGCGGTCGACGACGTCCCTGGGCGAGGCGTGCGACTGCGCGAAGTCGTCGGCGACGACGAGCAGTCGGGCGGTGGCGCGTTCCCGCCCGGTCAGCTCGGGCCGGCGGTGGACGGCGTGGGCGAAGTCGACCAGCTCACGGTCGAACCGTCCGGGCGTGGTGAGCCACGCGAGGAACCGGGTGCCGAGATGGGCGGCGAGAATCGCCTCCGCGCCGCAGATATGGACGATACGGGGGAAATCAGCCCGGTTGGGCTGGTCGGACCCCCAGACGAGCCCCCACAGGGTCTCCAGTGTCCGCGGGTCCGTCGCGGTCGGCCCGCCGGGCCCGGCCGACCCGGGGGCCGGCTCGGCGAGCTTCGCGAACAGGTCGATCCCGCGCAGGTGGTGCGGCGGCCCGCTCCACCGTACGGCCAGTTCGACCAGGCGTACGGAGGGCGGTGCGACGTCGAGATGGGACCGTACCCACTCGCCCTGGGGCGACGTCAGCAACTCCCGCAGGAGGTCGCTCCGCCGGCCCGTCGTCTCGACGGCGATCTTCGCGAGGACGCGCCGGTTCAGCCCTTGGTGGCCGACACTCTTCAGCACGGCCACGGCGTCGGCGGACTCGGGGCCGCGGGGCCGGAGCAGGACGCGGGCGAGCTTGTTCACCGCGTCCTCGACGCCGGGGCCCTGGTGTCCGTGCAGGACGAGCGCGAGATGCAGCGGCCCGGCCCAGCCGGAGACCGGGCCGCGCAGCCGGCGCCCCAGGCCCTTGTCGAAACGGGGTCCGAACTCGGTGCGCAGCGAGCGCTGCGCCGACTCCCCTAGGGGCAGGCCGACGAGCGGGTCGTGCCGGAGTCTCGTGTCCTGGTCGAGCGCGGCGGCGAGCCGTCGCCGGGCGAGGACCAGCGCCAGCGGGTCGGTGACGCTCTCGGCGCAGTGCTTGCCCAGTTCCTGGCAGACCCGGGTCAGTTCCTCGATGGCCGGGGAGCCCTGGTCCTGGTCCTGGGCGGCCGAGGCGAGCGTGCCGACGACGGTGCGCAGTGAGTCGCCGTGGAGTGCGGTGAGTCTGTCCCCCGACTCCGTCCCCAGCCGCAGGAGTTGGGGGACGAGCGCCGCGAGGGCGAACGGGTCGGCGGGCTCCGCCGTACCGGAAGTCACCACGGAAGCCCTGCCGGACGCGGGAGAGACGGGGGCCGACGGGATCGGTGGGGCGCCGGCCTGCCACAGCGCGGCCATCAACTCGGCCCAGGGATCGGGGAGATACGGACTGCCCGGCCCGCCGAGGCCGTCGTGGACGCGGTACAGATGCTCGACGAGCAGCGGATCGTGCCGGTCGAACGACGAGTCGGGGCCGATCCCGATGATCTGCTGCGGTGCCTCGCGCGGTTCGTCGGCGCGGGTGACGAACGTCAGCTCCCTGGCGAGGTGTTCGGGCAGCGACGCGCAGGCGAGGGCGATCCAGCGGACGGTCGTCTCCGGGTCCTCCTCGGCGATGACGATCTGCCGGCCGGCCGGGTCGGCCCAGAGGCGCCGTACGTCGGCGAGGAACGGCGCGACACGCGACGCCTGCTCGCGGGCGAACCGGACGAGCAGCGGACGGTCGAAGTGCCCCTCCGGCGCGGGCAGCAGGTCCCCGTCGGCAGGAACCGGCGTGTCCCAGGACCGGGAGCGCCAGGTGTCGATCGGCCACATCCGGTCGAACTCGGAGGCACCGGCCGGGAGGTGCACGACATCGATGAACTGCCGTTGCGCGTCGGGGTGTTCACGGTCCGTACGGCCGTTGCAGAGGAGGCTGCCGCCGTTCGGGAGCCGACTGCAACTGAGGACTCCGTGCGTCGTCCGGCGGTGGGTGAGGGCGATGACCTGCTCGACCTGCGCGAGCAGATCGCGCGAGGCTCCGCCCCCGCCCTCCGAATCCTCCGACGGCGTCGGCTCAGGCGCCCGGAGCGGCTGGAGCCGGACACTGCCGGTGTCCGGCTCCCGGTCGAGGAGGTAGCTGAGACGGCGGATGACCATGCCACATTCTGACCAGCCGTCTCACCGGACCGCAGGAAGTCGCCGAAGTTCGGCCTATTCCTTGACCGCACCCGAGTTCGCACTCCGTACGAAGTGTCGCTGGAAGACGAAGAAGAGCACTGCCACCGGGATGGTCGCCAGCAGGGCCGCCGTCAGCTTGAGCGGATACTGCGTCCCGCTGCTCAGGCTGCCGGAGACGAAGGACGCGAGGCCTGTCGTCAGCGTCTGGTACTGCGGCGACTGGGTCGCGACCAGGAAGTGTGTGAACTCGTTCCACGATCCCTGGAACGACAGGATCGTCAGGGTGATCAGGGCGGGCCTGGCCATCGGCAGCACCACCGACCAGAAGGTGCGGAAGACACTGGCGCCGTCGATCCTGGCCGCCTCCTCCACCTCCCTCGGAACGGAGAGGAAGAACTGCCGCATGATGAACACCCCGGCCGCGTCCACCAGCAGGGGGACGATCATGCCGGCGTACGTGTCGAAGATGCCCATCTGGTTGAGGACGAGGAACTTCGGGATCAGCAGCACCACGCCGGGCACCGACATCACCGTCAGCAGCCCGCTGAACAGCAGGTTGCGTCCGCGGAAGTCGAGGCGGGCCAGCGCGTATCCGGCCAGCGAGTCGAAGAAGACCCGTCCCGCGGTGATGAAGAGGGTGACGAGTATCGAATTGCTCAGCCAGGTGCTGAACGGCACCGCGTCACCGGCGTTCCCGAGCCCGAACAGCCGCCGGTAGGACTCCAGCGAGAACGGGTCCGGCAGCAGGGACAGCGGATTGGCCGCCGCGTCGGGGTCGGTCTTGAACGACGTCACGATCTGGATGGCGAACGGCAGCAGATACACCAGCCCGACCGCCGTGAGCAGCAGATACAGGACGGCGAGCAGGACCCGCCGGCCGGTGCTGCGCGGGACGCGCGGCCCGGCGGGGGTGCTCCCGGTGGTCCGGGGCTGCCAGGTCGCGGGGGTCTTCCGCGCCGGAGGGGTCGTCGGTAGCGTGCTCATGAAGCCCTCCGGCGAATGGCCCCGAGGCGCCTCGGCTTCGTGACCGGCTTGTCCCGGTCGCGCAGCAGTACGCGTTGTATCAGGGTCATCACCATGATGATCGCCAGCAGGATGAAGGCGATGGCCGCGGCGCGGCCGTATTCGGAGTCCTGGAAGCCCGCGGTGTAGGAGAGGAAGGCGGGGGTGAGGGTGGTGTTGCCGGGGGCGCCCTGGCTCATCACGTACACGGCGTCGAAGATCTGCCAGCTGCCGATCAGACCGAGCGTGACCACCAGGAAGATCACCGGGCGGAGCGCGGGGATGGTGACGTTGCGGAACGACTGCCAGCGGTTGGCGCCGTCCAGCAGGGCGGCCTCCTCCAGCTCCGCGGGCACGTCCTGCAACGCGGCCAGGAAGATCAGCATGTAGGTGCCGGACGACGTCCACACGATCAGAGCGATGATGGTGCACATCGCGATCGAGGGGCCGGACAGCCAGTCCCACCAGGACAGTCCGAGGAAGCCGTTGGACGCGAGCGCCGCCGTCGGCTTGTCGGGGTCGACGATGCCGAGGCCGCCGAGCACCGTCCACACCAGGCCGTTGGCGTCGGTGAACCATTTCGGTCCGGTGATCCCGACCCACTTCAGCAGCGCGTTGACGGCGCCGCTGCCCTGGAACAGGAAGAGGAAGACGGTGGAGATGGCGATGGAGCTGGTCACCGAGGGGAAGTAGAAGATCGTCCGGAAGAGGCTCTTGCCCTTGATCCGGCGGCTGTTGACGGCCACGGCGAGCGCGAGGGCGAGAATCGTCTGGAGCGGTACGACCAGCAGGACGAAGTAGAGGTTGTTGCGCACCGAGGTCATGAACAGCGTGCGGTCGAGACCGTCGGTGGTCAGGACGTTGGAGTAGTTGTCGAGCCCGATGAAGTCGGCGGCGCCGGTGAAGGGGTTGGACTGCCCGTTCCAGTTCAGCAGGCTGACCCAGAGGGCCATCCCGATGGGCAGCAGCAGGAACAGTCCGAGGACCAGCACCATCGGGCTGACGAAAAGCCAGCCCCACAGCCCTTGCCGGCCCTTGATGCCGGTCGCCGAACCGCGGCGGGGGCGGCGGCCCTTGCCTGCCGTGCCGCCTGTGGGCTCGATGGCCCCGGCGTCTCCGCTGCCCCCGGCGCCTCCGGCCGCGGCGGGCGGCGCCGCGACAGGGCCACTGCCGCTGCCGTACTGACTCATTGCGTTTCTCTCTCCTCACGCACCCGCCGGGGCCGTGCGCCCCGGCGGGTGTCGTACACGGTGGGACGGGGGTCCGTCAGCCGTTGCTCTTCAGGATCTGCTCACCGTTGGTCTGCAGGTCGCCGAGGATCTTCTTCGGGTCGGCGGTCGCCAGCCCGGCCAGGTCCGTGTCGAACTGGTCGAGCGCCTTGGTGAAGCCGGGCAGTGTGACCGGGCCCTGCGCGTAGGCGGAGCCGTCCACGAACGCCTTGTCCTGCGGGTGCTGCTTCTCGTACGTCGCCAGTGCGCTGGTGCGCGAGGGCATCACGCCGTACGCGTCGGCGAACTTCACCTGCTGCTCGGCTGTGGTGAACGCCTCGACGAGCGAGACGGCCGCCTCGTGGTGGGCGCTCTTGTTGGCGACGCCCCAGCAGGTGCTGAAGGAGAGCGTGCCCTGGCCCTTCGGGCCCTCGGGCAGCGGGACGACCTGGTAGTCGACGTCCGGGAAGTCGTTCGTCATGGCACCGGAGAGCCAGTTGCCCTCGATGGTCATGGCCGCCTTCTGGCTGCCGAGCGCCTCACCGCCCCAGCCCGCGTCGACCTGCTTGGGGTAGCTGAGCACCTTGTCGGTGAGCAGCTTCTTCACGTACGTCAGCGCCTCGACGTTCTCGGGGCTGTCGGCCGTTATCTCGGTCTGGTCGGCGTTGGTGATCCAGCCGCCGGCCTGCTTGAGGAAGGGGCCGAGCTGGTTGTACGAGCTGTTGACGACGAGGCCGCTGACCTTGTCGGTGGTCAGCTTCTTGGCGACCTTCGCCAGATCGTCCCAGGTCTTGGGGTGGTCGGCGTCGGTGAGCCCGGCGGCCTTCCACATCGTGGTGTTGATCGCCAGGGAGAGGGTGGAGCTGTCCTTGGGGGCGCAGTAGGACTTGTCGTCGTAGCTGAAGGACTTGAGCAGCGTGGCGGAGAAGTCCTCCTTGTCCGTGAGCTTGTCGCCGTACGCGTACAGGGAGTTGCCCTTGGCGTAGTTGGCGAAGACCGACGAGCCGACGTAGAAGACGTCCGGCGGCTTGCCGCCCGCCAGCGCCTGGCCCAGTTGCTGGTCCAGGTTCTGTGCCGGGGTGACGGTCACGGTGTTGCCGGTCTTCTTCGCCCAGGCGGCGGCTGCGGCCTTGACGGCGTTCGTCTCGGCGTCGCCGGAGGAGCCGATCATCACGGTCAGCTTCTGCTTGCCGGAGCTTTCCTGTTCGGCGCTGCTGTCGCTGCCGAAGTCGGACGAACATCCGGTGATGAGGAGCGCGCCGCACACGGCGGCAGCGGTCGCGGCTCTGTTCTTTTTCATCTGCTTCTCTCTCCAGCTGTCGCTGTAGGGGACTTGCTGTCGGGGGATTCGGTGGCCGGGGGGCCTGGCTGTCTCTT
>NZ_JARJHW010000261.1:0-8053 GCF_040560175.1 Streptomyces panacea | reverse complement strand
TGCCGGCCGCTCATCACCGCCGCCGCGATCAGCAGCAGCACCCCGCCGCCGAAGGCAGCGGCGACGCCGAGGCCGACACCCGTGCCGTCGCTGGTCAGCTTGAGACCGTCGGCGCGCTGTCCCTGGCGCACCATCCACAGGATGGTGAATCCGAGCACGATCACCCCGGACAGTGCCACCAGCAGCCGCGAGCGCAGCACCAGCCCGAGCAGGGTGACCAGCGCGGCGAAGACGAAGGGCAGCAGGAGCGATACCCACAGGTCGGAGCTGGTGCCGGTGATGCCGTTGAACAGGTCCTCGACGCGGTAGTCCCGGCCGTGCCGGCCGTCGTACCAGGCCTGGAACGGGCTCGCCACCGCCGCGGCGGCCCCGATGACGGCGAGGACCGACCCGATGATGTTGCGGACCATCGACGGCCTCCTTGGATGGGCGTGCGGAGCACAGCTGCCGAAATTCGACGCTACGCCCGGGAACCAGGGGCCGCCAGATTTGGTCCCGTGCACCGAGGTCCTGTGCTCCGGGCACCCCTCGCGCGTGCGCCGAGCACCCTTCACGCCCTGCTAGGGTGACATGTGCTCGACAAAAGGGCATCAACAGTGACCAACCGCACCATTTTCAACGGGGGTTGAAATGAAAATTCGCCATGTCCGCGCCATAGCCGTCTTCGGTATCGCCATCGTCGCGCTGACCGGCGCCCGTGGCTCCGGCGGCGGTGGCTGCTCCAGCTCCAGCAGCGGTTCCGGCTCCAGCGGTGGCAGCCACTCGGACAGTGACTACGACGACGACTACGACAGCGACAGCACGTCGGGTTCCACCACCACGGGAGGCTCCGTGACGGGTGGCAGCTCGGCCGACGCGGCCCGCGACCTGACCATCGCCGGCTGCAAGTACGACACGGCCAAGCAGAGCTTCGTCGCGACGGTGACCGCCAACAACAGCGGCGCCGTGGACTACACCTACTCGTTCACGGTGGAGTTCACCGACTCCTCCGGCGCGACGGTCGGCACCAGCGCCGGCAGCCTCTCCGGCGTGACGGCGGGCGGCTCCGACAGCGTCGAGGTCGTCGCCGTGGACATGTCCGGCGAAGAAGGCGCCTCCGGCGGCGAGTGCACGGTCGACAACGCCATCCGCACCTCTGCCTGAGAGCACATGAGAGCACCTGGGAACACCTGAAAGACAGAAGAACGACGGTCGGCGGGACCCCCTGAACGGTCCCGACTTCCGTCGTTCTTCTGTCTTTCACCCCCCGCCGGGCCCGGTCGCGGCAGCTCCCCTCCCCGCCGCCGCGACCGCGACCCGTACTGCCCCCGTGCTACGTCCCCCGTAAGAACTCCCCCCGTGCGACCGCTACTTCGGCGGCGTGGGCGAGTGGTGGTCGCCCTGCGTCGTCACGCCACCGTCCTTGGGCGGCGCGGGCGCGTGGTTGTCGCCCTGCGTGGTCACGCCACCGTCCTTGGGCGGCGCCGGCGAGTGGTGGTCGCCCTGCGTGGTGATGTCGTCCGCGTTCTTCTCGGTGCTCATCTTTTCCCCCTTGGGATCGCACTACGTCTTACGAGGCGGCCTTCTGCCCGGATACTCCCCCGAGGTCTCCGGGCAGAAGGCCTGGTGGACCGCCCGGCCCCATACGGAGCTGGTGGTCCCAAGCGACCCGTCTGCCCCCCGAGGCGACGGATCGAATATGCACTGGAGCATGCCGAAAGAGCATAAACATTCGATGAACGCCCAGGCCGGGCACCCCGTAGAACATCGGATGTCCCTCGGGCCACTCACGCCGCGCCGAGCGGGACGCACCTGGGACGCACGTCCCGCCGAGCGGGCTCGCGCCGTGCGGAGCCGGACTCATGCCGCGCTGAGCGGGGCTTCGAGCAGCCCCCGTACCTCCTCGGCCTCCGCCACGTCCGACCGGCCGAGCAGCGACAGCGCCTCGCGCCAGCACACCCGCGCCCGGTCCGCCTGCCCCAGGTTCTCCAGCGCCTTGCCCAGCGTGATCAGGACGTTGGCCCTCGTCCGGTCGCCGCCGATGCAGCCCATCGCGAGCGCCTGCTCGGCGTGCTGCGCGGCCGCGCCGGCGCGCCGGGCCGCCAGATGGGCCTGGGCGATACGGAAGTGGGTCGTGCCCTCCCACAGCCGCTGCCGGTTCGCCTCGAACCCCGCCAGCGCCTCGCCCAGTTGCTCCAGCGCCTCGGCGTGCCGCCCGGCGTGCGTGAGCGCGATGCCCAGCGCGAAGCGGGCGTTGGAGAGCCGCAGGGTGTGACCGATGCTGTCGTAGACCTGGACGCCCTGCTCGGCCAGCGCTATCGCCCGTGACGTACGGCCCATGGAGTGCTGGATGCGCGAGAGGTTGCACAGGGCGCTCGCCTCGCCGGGGCGGTTGCCGTCGGCGCGGGAACCCTCCATCGCCTTGAGCAGATGCGCCTCGGCGTCCTTGAAGCGGCCCTGGTTGAAGGCGATGATGCCCCGGTCGTTGTCCGACCAGTAGACCGGCGCCGGGTCCTGTACGGACTCGGCCAGCGCCGCCGCCTGCCGGGCCTCCTCGTCCGCGTCCTCGTAACGGCCCGCCACCAGATGGACGTTGGTCATCGAGGTCCGGGCGCGGCCCTCCGTACGGGCGTCGCCCGCCTCGCGGGCCGCGGCGAGCGCCGAACGGGCCGCCGCCTCGTACGACTTGGAGTTGGCACCCGACTCCGCCAGGTCCTGCGCGGCCCACAGCAGGTCCACGGCGACCCGCAGCCGGGTCCCGCCCGCCGCCTGCCGCGCGCACGCCAGCAGGCAGTCGGCCTCCGCGTACAACCAGTCCTGCGCCTCCTGGCGGTCGGTGAAGACCAGGCCCTCGTACTCGGTCGGCTCCAGATGGTCCTTGAGCCGGTCGCCCGGCCGCTCGATCGTGTACACCCGCGCGGCCGTCGCCAGATAGAAGTCCAGCAGCCGGAAGAGTGCCGAGTCGATGCCGGTGGGCGGCTGTTCGTCGCGGTCGGCGCAGGCGCGTGCGTAGAGCCGGACCAGGTCGTGGTAGCGGTAGCGGCCGGGCGCCGCCGACTCGACGAGGGAGGTGTCCACCAGGGACTCCAGCAGATCCTCCGTCTCGTGCGGCGGCAGATCCAGTACGGCGGCGGCCGCCGCCAGCGAGATGTCCGGGCCGTCGGCCAGCCCCAGCAGCCGGAACGCGCGGGCCTGCGAGGGCTCCAACTGGCCGTAGCCCAGCTCGAAGGTCGCCTTCACCGCCAGGTCGCCCGCCTGGAGTTCGTCCAGCCGCCGGCGCTCGTCGGCGAGCTTCGCCGCGAGCACCGAGACCGTCCAGGTACGGCGCGAGGCCAGCCGGGAGGCGGCGATACGGATGGCGAGCGGCAGGAATCCGCAGGCGGCGACCACGTCCAGCGCCGCCTCGCGCTCGGAGGTGACGCGCTCCACACCCACTATGCGGGTGAACAGCTGGAGCGCCTCCTCCGGCGACATCACGTCCAGGTCGACCAGGTGGGCGCCCTCCAGATCGACCATCCGGACGCGGCTCGTGACGAGCGCGGCGCAGCCCTCCGTACCGGGCAGCAGCGGGCGCACCTGCGCGGCGTCACGCGCGTTGTCGAGCAGGATCAGGACCTGGCGGCCGTCCAGCGCCGAGCGGTACAGCGCGGAGCGCTCGTCCAGCGAGACCGGGATCGCCGAGTCGGGTGTGCCGAGCGCCCGCAGGAACGAGCCGAGCACCGCCTCCGGTTCGGCGTAGCGCGCGTCCGCGCCCTGGAGGTCGACGTACAACTGGCCGTCGGGGAAGCGCGGTCGGGCCGCGTGCGCGACATGCACGGCGAGCGTCGTCTTGCCCACGCCGCCGATACCGGCGAGTGCGGAGACCGCCATCACCGATCCCTCGGCGCTCGCGAGCCGGCTGCCCAGCTCCCGTACGAACAGGTCCCGGCCCGTGAAGTCCGGCACCGTGGCGGGAAGTTGGGCGGGCCGGGTGAAGGTCGCGACCGGCGCGGTCTCCTCCACCGGGCGGGCCAGCTCGGCGTCCGCCTGGAGGATGCGGTGCTGGAGCCTGGCGAGTTCGGGGCGCGGGTCCACACCCAGTTCGTCGGCGAGGAGGCGGCGCGTGTCCGCGTACACGGCCAGCGCCTCGGCCTGTCGGCCGCTGCGGTAGAGGGCCAGCATCAGCAGCTCGCGCAGGCGCTCGCGCAGCGGCTGCGCGGCGGTCAGCGCGGTGAGCTCGGAGACGGCCTCCGCGTGCCGGCCCAGCTCCAGGTCTATGTCCAGCCGGTGCTCGACGAGTTGGAGGCGCCACTCGTCGAGCCGGTGGCGCTCGGTCTCGGCGTACGGACCGGGCACGGACGCCAGCGGCTCGCCGTCCCAGAGACCCAGGGCCTTGTTGATCAGCAGCCGGGCCTGCCGGCGGTTGCCCGAGGTCCGCTCCTTCTCGGCGGCTGCCGCCAACTCCTGCGCCATGCTCAGGTCCAGGGCGTCGGCCCTGGTGTGCAGGGCGTAGCCGCCGGACTCGCTGACCAGGACACCGGGGGTGAGGATCTTGCGCAGGCGGGAGGCGTACGTCCGTACGGCGGCGAGCGCCTGGGAAGGGGCCGACTCGCCCCAGATCGCGTCGATCAGCTCCCCGGCGGTGGCGGTACGGCCGTCGCGCAGGAGCAGGGCGGCGAGCAGCGCGCGCTGCTGGGGCGAACCGGGCGGCAGCAAGTCGCCGCCGCGCCAGGCGCGTACGGGGCCGAGCACGCTGAAGCGCAGCTCGCCGACGGGGGGCGCCGGGGCCGGGGTGGGCGCGGCCGGGGCGCTTGGCGCGGGTCCGGGCGCGGCCGGGGCGCTGCCGCTCGGCGCGCTGCTCGGTGAGGGCATCGCGGTGCTCGGCGCCGTGCTTGTGGGCGTGCTCGTCGCTGTGCTGTCCAGTGTGGCCGGAGTCCGCTGCTCCGGTACGCGCGGCCCGCTGTCACGGTCCATAGCTTCCCCTGCCCCCGAACTGCCGGTATCGCCCCCGACAGTCTGCCTTGTCCGGAGTGGCGGCGTCAGCCTCGGGCGGGGGTCTGCACAAGCCCTCGACACGGTAAAGGACGACGACCCTCCGGGTAAATCCTGAACATCGTGAACACCCGGAACCGGCGGTGACGGGAGCTCACCCCGCCGACGGCAGGCGACGCTCCGACGGCAGGCGCAGATCCGTGCAGCCGTGCCGCTCCGCCGACCGCTCGGCGAACTCCCGGAACGCGGGCAGCCCGAAGGTCTCCTCGCCCTTCTCACCGGGCAGCCACACGGTGGCGGCCTCGGGCGGCACGATCGCGGTGAACCGGGCGCGCTCGGCATCGCCGTGGCAGTCGGCGCTCGCCCAGGCGCCGTTCTCGCCGACTCCGGCCCTCGCCTCCGAGTTGACGTCGGCAGGGTCCCGCCCGAGCAGCGCGTCCGGGCCGAAACGGGCGGTGAAGACGTAGGGACTGTCGAAGTAGTGCGAGGCGATGACACGACAGGTCTCGTACACCGAAGCGCCACCGACCGCGGTCTCCTCCATCTCCTCCAGCCGCTTGTCGCGGGCGAAGGGCAGACCGGCGCAGGTGCCGTCGGCGGCGGCGACCGATTCGGGCTCGATGACCGTGGGGGGCAGCGCCCGCAGGGGGTCGCCCGGCTCGGCGTCGCAGTCCCACTTCGCCGCGGCCTTGACGGCCGTGGCGACGGCGAACCGGGCCCAGAACAGATCGCTGTCGAGCCACCCGTCGTCCGACGCCCGACGAGCCTCCGTCTCCTCCTGGCCGATCCTGTCGAGGTAGGAGCCGACCGTCACCGCGACGCGGTCCTCGCTGCCACGGCAGCCGACCAGGACCCGGACCGAACCGCCGTCGATCGCACCGCGCCAGCCGCCGGGCAGCGGAACGGGCGGCAGGCTGCCACTGAAGTGCGGCACGGCCCGCTCCAGGTCCGGGTTCTGGTGCTCCCCGGCGCGGAGTCGGGCCACGGTCACCTCCGCCGGGGCCGAGCCGAGACGGCAGAAGTGCGCGTCCGGACCCAGGGTGATGTCGCTCGCCAGATTCGTGCCGGTTCGCAGGCCCTCGAACTGTGAGGACTTCTCGTGAGCCGGCAAGCCCCCGCAGAAGGTCTTGACGGCCTTCTCGTAACTCCGGCGCTCAGGGGTGCCGCTCTTCTCCCACCAGATCCAGCCCGCCAGGACCACCAGGACCAGCGCCCCGGCCGTCCACGCCGCCCACGCTCGCCAATTGACCCCCGTCGTACGTGCCATGCCCGCCCTCGCCCTTTCCCTGCCGGATCACTCACACTACGGCGGGGCGGAGGCGGGCCGGAAGCGGGTCGGAAGCCGGACGGAGGCGGGTCCGACAGGGGCCTACGCGCCCTCACGCCCCAGGAAAACCGGATTCGTCAGCGCGACGAAGTTGCCCGGGAGGGGCGGGGCCGTCGCTGGCCGGCGTACCTCGGCGCGTACGTACGTCGCGTACTCGGCCGTCGTACGCCACTCCACCGTCCCCGTCCCCGACTCCGGCAGCGTGACGGTGTGCAGCGTCCCCTGGTCGGTGACGATGCGCGCCGAACTGCCCGCCGGGGCGCCGGTGACCTCCAGACGTACCGTCACCGGGTCGTCGTCGGCCACCCGCAGCCGCTCGCCGATGCCCGCGTGCAGTCCGCGACCGCCCGACGCGCCGAAGGTCAGGGACACCGCCGCCGACTCCGCGATGTAGCTGCGGCCCGCGCGGATACCGGCCAGGATCGCCTTGCGGGACAACTCGTCGGCCAGGACGACCGTCTGCGGGGTGCCGATCGGTTCGGGGTCTCGGTGCGCGTCGCTGCTCCCCATCGCCGGGGTCCACGGCCGCCCCGAACGGGCCGACGAGACAAGGGTGTTGTCCCAGGAGGCCAGGGCGACCTCGTCCTCCGGGGTGAAGGGACCGTTCCACACCTCCACCGCGTCGGCGTCCCCGAAGCCGAACTTCCAGTTGCAGCCGATGCAGGTGGCGTGCGGATGCGCGGGCACGACCAGACCGCCCGCGCGCCGTACCTCGCGCGCGTAGTGCCCGAAACGGTTGTCGCGGGCGCGGTAGCGCCAGTCGACGAACGTGCCCGCGTCCATGCCGATGGCCACCACATGGCCGTTACGGGTGGTGATCTCCTCGCCCGTGAGGATGAGCAGGTCGTCGCCCCACAGGCCGTCCCAGGCGGCGTGCGAGGAGGAGGTGTTGTGCTCGCTGGTGTTGATGAAGTCCAGCCCGGCGGCCCGCGCGCCCGCCGCGATCTCGGCGGGGGTGCGCCTGCCGTCCGAGTGCACGGAGTGCAGATGGCAGTCGCCCCGGTACCAGGCGCGCCCGCGTCCCTTGGCCCGCTCGGGCGGGTGGACCGGTCGCGGGGTGCGGCCGGGGGCACCGTACGCGAGGGTGATCGTGACCTCGTACGCGAGCCCTTCCGGCGCGACGGTGTACGGCGCGAGCGCGATGTGCCACGTCCCGGACCGCACCGGGCCCGGCAGATAGCCGGGGGTCGCCTCGTCGGCGCGGATGAAGAACTCCGTGCGCGCGCCGCCGGACCAGCCCCGGAAACCGTCCCCGCCCAGGTCGGTGCCGCGCTCGTCGAAGATGCCGATGTCGAGGGCGTTGCCCTGGGTGCCGGCGGGGACGGCGGGCCGCTGGTAGCTGTACGCGACGCGGATCTCGCGCACGCCACGCGGCACCTCGACCGGGAGGTAGACGAAGTCGGGGGAGCCGGGCGGCAGGGTGCCGCGTACGGTCCTGGCCTCTTCCTGGCCGCTGTCGCCGCCGCTGCCGCCGGGTGCCGCGTTCGCGAAGCTCACGCTGCCCAACGTAAGGGCCGCGGCGGCTCCGGTCACGAGCAGACCGCGTCTGCCCATCGCGTGTTCGGTGTGGTCGTTGCACATGCCGGCGGCTCCCCAGGAGTGTCGAGAGGGACAGGAATGGACAGGAGTGGTGCACTCGAACCCTGGTATTGAGCCGTGAACGGGCGGGCAAGGGAAGGGGTTCGGCAGGTGGTGCGTACATTGCCAATGACCGGCCCGCCCGCATCACCCCGCCCGGGCGGGGCACAGGTGTGAACGCCTGTCTCTTATACACAT
>NZ_JARJHW010000260.1:0-8149 GCF_040560175.1 Streptomyces panacea | reverse complement strand
GTCCGGAACGCCCGGAGCGCCCGGCCCCTCCGCGGCCGACGGCGGAACGGGCGGCCCCGCTGGGGAATGCGGGTGGCCACGACCCTCTCCGTACTGGTGCTCGGCGCCGGCGGCATCGGCCACGCGGTCGTGACGAGTCTCGACACCGGAATCGGCCGGGTCGACCCGTTCAAGGACATGAAGAACCGCCCCGACGGGGGCCATGGCATGAACATCCTCCTCGTCGGCACCGACGGCCGCGACAAGATCACCGAGGAGGAGCGGCGGAAGTACCGGCTCGGCGGCGCTCCTTGCCGCTGCACCGACACGATCATGCTCGTCCACGTCTCGGAGGACCGGGAGCGCGCGAGCGTCGTCAGTCTGCCGCGCGACAGTTACGCGGAGCTGCCGTCGCACACCGACGGAACCAGCGGCGACAAGCACGGACCCCACCCGGTGAAGCTCAACGCGGCGTACTCGGAGGGCGGGCCGCATCTGACGGTCAGGACCGTCGAGACCATGACGGGCGTGAAGATCAACCACTATCTGGAGGTCGACTTCACCAGCTTCATGAAGACGGTCGACTCGCTCGGCGGGGTGGAGATCTGCACGGCCAAGCCGCTGAAGGACTCGCACACCGGCCTCGACCTGACCGCCGGGACGCACAAGCTGGACGGCGGTCAGGCGCTCCAGTACGTACGGTCCCGCTATCTCGACGGCTCCTCCGACCTCGGCAGGATGCAGCGCCAGCAGCGCTTCATGGCGGCGCTGATCAAGCAGGCGACCAGCAGTGGTGTGCTGCTGAATCCGGTGAAGTTCCGCGGTGTGACCTCGACCATGCTCGACTCGGTCCGGGCGGACAAGGGCTTCGGTACGGAGGAGATGCTCGCGCTCGGCAAGGCGATGCGCGACTTCACCCCGGCGTCGTCGGAGTTCACGTCGGTGCCGGTCACCGCCGGGGGCTTCCCGGTCAAGGGCATCGGCTCGACGCTGAAGTGGGACCCGGTGAAGTCGAAGAAGCTCTTCCGGGCGCTGCGCGAGGACAAGCCGCTGACGCCGCCGGCCCCCGGGGGGCGGCGCGGGCCGCAGGGTCCGAACATGCCGCCGGCCTCGATGGTCGAGGTGTCTCCGCAGCAGGTCAGGGTGCAGGTCTACAACGCGACGCGGCAGGACGGTCTGGGCCAGCGCGTCGACGGCGCCCTGCGCGGGACCGGATTCAACACGACGCGGGCGCCGCTGAACCACACGGGACCGGAGGTGTCGCGTACGCAGGTGCTGTTCGACCCGCGCTGGGACCGCTCGGCGAAGTCCCTGGCGGTGGCGCTGCCGGGCTGTGAGCTGCGGCCGGTGCCCCGGCAGGGCGCGACGCTGAAGGTGATGGCGGGAACGGACTACAAGACGGTGCGGCCGGTGCGGGCGGAGGACCCGCACCAGGGCGAATTCGGAGCCGTGACGGGTGACCAGGTGGTCTGCCCGTAGCGACCGGCCGGACGGACCCCGCTCGACGTGACCGGTCGTCCTGGACAGGGATCGACCGGGACCGGCAGGGTCGGCAGGGATCGGCAGGGATCGGCAGGGATCAGTCGTCGATGCCGTCCGCGACGCGCTTCTCGCGCAGCTCCTTGATCGCGCGCCGCCGGGCGAGCCGGTGCGTACGCCGGATCTGCGCCTCCTGGTAGCGCCGCTTGTCGCGCTCGGTCTCCGGGACCACCGGCGGTACGGGACGGGGCCTGCCGTCCGCGTCGACGGCGGCGAAGACCAGATAGGCGCTGCCGACCTGCTGGGCGGGGGTCGACTCGTTCCAGCGCTCGGCGAGCACGCGTACGCCGACCTCCATGGAGGACCGGCCGGTCCAGTTGACCTGGGCCTTCACATGGACCAGGTCCCCGACCCGTACCGGCTCCAGGAAGACCATCTCGTCCATGGACGCGGTCACCGCGGGCCCTCCCGAGTGCCGGCCGGCGACCGCGCCCGCGGCGTCGTCGACGAGCTTCATGATCACGCCGCCGTGCACCGTGCCCAGGAGGTTGGTGTCACTGCCGCTCATGATGTGGCTGAGCGTGGTGCGGGACGCTGAGGTGGGCTTACCCGGAATATCTGTCTCGGGGCGGACGGCCTGGTCTGTCATGCCCTCCACCCTATGCGGGGGTCCGTCACGAGTCGTCACGGGCCGCATTGCATCAGCTTGGCAACAGGGATGCTGTGATTTTCCTCCACCCCTGTCTGTGCGACACCTCTGAGCCGCACACTGGTCCGCATGAACGATGGATGGAACGGTGACCGCGCTGACCGTGGCGGCGAACGTTACGGACGCGGCAGCGCGGGCGCGCAGCCCGAGGGCGCTCGCGCGATGCCGCACGTGCAGCGGCGCGCCGTCCCCCAGCAGCCGTCGCAGGGGTACGACGCGGGGTACGACCCGCCTCCGTACAACAGCGACTACAACACGGGCCAGGTCTACGGCACCCCGGCCGACCGGGGTCAGGGCGGACCGCCGAGTGTCCCCCCGCAGGGTTCGTACAACAACGGCGGGGGCTATCCCCCGGAGCACGCACCGGACTGGCGGCGCCGTATCAAGATCACCGCGATCTCAGTGGTCGTCGTCGTCCTCACCGTCTCCATAGGCACGTACTTCTGGGCCGACTCCAAGCTCAAGCGCGAGGTCGACCTCTCGAAGGTCATCGAGCGGCCGGACTCGGGCGACGGCACGAACTATCTGATCGTGGGTTCCGACAGCCGTGAGGGCATGTCCGACGAGGAGAAGAAGAACCTCCACACGGGCAGCGCCGAAGGCAAGCGCACGGACTCGATGATGATCCTGCACGACGGCTCGAACGGGCCGACGCTGGTCTCGCTGCCGCGCGACTCGAACGTGGTGATCCCGTCGTTCCGCGGCTCGGAGTCCGGGAAGATGTTCCCGAACACGGGCCGGGAGACGAAGCTCAACGCCACGTACGCGACGGACGGGCCCGAACTGCTCGTCCGTACCGTCGAGTTCAACACCGGACTGCGCATCGACCACTACGTCGAGATCGGCTTCGCGGGCTTCGCCAACATCGTGGACGCGATCGGCGGTGTCGAACTCGACATCCCGAAGGCCTTCAAGGACAAGAAGTCGGGCGCCGACTTCCAGAAGGGCAAGCAGACGCTGGACGGCGAGCAGTCGCTGGCGTTCGTCCGCACCCGGTACGCGTTCGCGGGCAGTGACCTGGACCGTACGAAGAACCAGCAGAAGTTCCTGGCGGCCCTGGCCTCCCAGACGGCCACGCCGGGCACGATCCTCAACCCCTTCAAGCTCTACCCGACGATGGGCGCGGGCCTGGACACCCTGATCGTCGACAAGGACATGTCCCTCTGGTCGCTGAGCCAGATGTTCTTCGCGATGAAGGGCGTCACGGGCGGCGACGGTACGTCGATGAACATCCCGATCTCGGGGAGCAAGGGCGGGAACCTGGTCTGGGACAAGGCCAAGGTGAAGCAGCTCGTGGAGCAGCTGAACAACGACGAGAAGGTCACGGTCACCTCGAACTGAGGGCGGGCCCGGCCCGGCGGGCGGTCATCCCCGGAGTACCTCCCGGTGATCGCCCGTCGTCCCGTCGATCAGCTCCCGCACGATGTCCATGTGGCCGGCGTGCCGCGCCGTCTCCTCGATCATGTGGATCAGAACCCACCGCATGCTGACGACCCTGCCGTCCCAGGATGTGCCGGTGTCCTCCAGGTCGATCTCCTGGATGGCCCGGTCGGCGGCGGCGCGGGCGCGGGCGTAGAAGGCCAGGATGTCGGCGGTGGACTCGTCGGGCGCGACCGTCATGTCCTCGGTCCCGGTGTCGAACCAGAACGGCTCGCTCTCCCGCCCGAACGGCTCGCAGAACCAGCCGTACTCGACGGTCGCGAGGTGCTTCACCAGCGACAACAGGTTGGTACCCGAGGGCGTCACGGCCCGCCGCGGCGCTTCGTCGTCCAACCCGTCGAGCTTCCACACGACGACATCCCGATGCCGGTCGAGCGCGACGTACAGGCTGTCCTTCTCGCCGCCGGTGTGCGGAACGGATCTGATCATGCGGGGAAGGTAGCAGCGCCCACCGACAGCGGCCCCGGTCTTTCCACAGCCGAACGCGCCGACCCACCGCCCCGGCCCGCGGGGGCGGGTCGGGGCGGTGGATCGGCGGGTTGGTTCGGGGCGTTGGTTCGGGGCGGGGCGGCCGGTCGAAGCCGTCCTACGGCAGGTTGCGGGCCATCACGATGCGCTGGACCTGGTTCGTGCCCTCGTAGATCTGGGTGATCTTGGCGTCGCGCATCATCCGTTCCACCGGGTAGTCGCGCGTGTAGCCGTAGCCGCCGAGGAGTTGGACCGCGTCCGTCGTGATCTCCATCGCCACGTCCGAGGCGAAGCACTTGGCCGCCGCGCCGAAGAAGGTCAGGTGTTCCTTGTCGCCGCCGTCGGAGATGCGCTGGGAGCGGGCCGCCGCCGAGTAGGTGAGCTGGCGGGCCGCCTCCAGCTTCATCGCCATGTCCGCGAGCATGAACTGCACGCCCTGGAAGTCGCCGATCGGCTTGCCGAACTGCTTGCGCTCCTTGACATAGCCCGCGGCGTAGTCGAGCGCGCCCTGCGCGATGCCGAGGGCCTGGGCCGCGATCGTGATGCGGGTGTGGTCCAGGGTCTTCATCGCCGTCGCGAAGCCGGTGCCCTCGGCGCCGATGAGGCGGTCGGCCGGGATACGGACGTTGTCGAGGTAGACCTCGCGGGTCGGGGAGCCCTTGATGCCGAGCTTCCTCTCCGGGGCGCCGAAGGAGACGCCCTCGTCGCCCTTCTCTACGACGAACGCCGAGATGCCCTTCGTACGGAGGTCGGGGTCGGTGACGGCCATCACCGTGTAGTACTCGGAGACGCCGGCGTTGGTGATCCAGCGCTTCACACCGTTGAGTACGTAGCTGTCGCCGTCCCGTACGGCCTTGGTCTTCATCCCGCCGGCGTCCGAGCCCGCGTCCGGCTCGGAGAGGCAGTACGAGAACATTCCGTCGCCCTTGGCCAGCGGCCCGAGGTACTTCTTCTTCAGGTCCTCGCCACCGGAGAGCATGACGGGCAGCGAGCCGAGCTTGTTCACCGCCGGGATCAGGGAGGACGACGCGCAGACGCGGGCGACCTCCTCGATGACGATCACGGTGGCCAGGGCGTCGGCCCCGGCGCCGCCGTACTCCTCGGGGACATGGACCGCGTGCAGATCGGCGGCGACCAGCGCGTCGAGCGCCTCCTGCGGGAAGCGCGCGTCCTCGTCCACCGCGGCGGCGAACGGGGCGATCTTCGCCTCGGAGAGCGCGCGTACGGCGTCACGGAGCATGTCGTGCTCCTCGGACGGGCGGTACAGGTCGAAATCAGCCGATCCGGCCACGGTCTTTCACTCCCCTGAATGCTAACTACCGTTAAGTAACCCTAATTTTAGAGGGCTGGGGCGCCGTCGGCGTACGTGAGTTTCCCGACAGCGCCCGCACCTTGCCCCGAGGCGCCCGGAAGGGTGCCCAAGCGGCGTGGATATGCTCGGGCACCGCACTCGTGGTGCGATCGCAGCCGCGTTCGCACCGGGCGCACCGCATTCCGACCGCACTCCCAGGAGCACCCATGGCCCTCAAGATCACTGTGATCGGTACCGGCTACCTCGGCGCCACCCACGCCGCGGCCATGGCGGAGCTGGGCTTCGAGGTACTGGGGCTCGATGTCGTCCCCGAGAAGATCGAGATGCTGTCGGCGGGCAAGGTCCCGATGTACGAGCCCGGTCTCGAGGAACTGCTGCGCAAGCACGTCGCGGGCTTCGAGGGGTCGACCGGCCGGCTGCGCTTCACCTCCTCCTGGGAGGAGATCGGCGCCTTCGGCGACGTCCACTTCGTCTGCGTGAACACCCCGCAGAAGCACGGCGAGTACGCCTGCGACATGAGCTATGTGGAGAGCGCCTTCGATTCGCTGGCCCCGCGGCTGGGCCGCTCGGCGCTGGTGGTCGGCAAGTCGACCGTGCCGGTCGGCAGCGCGGAGCGCCTCGCCCGGCGGCTCACCGAGCTGGCGCCGGCGGGCATCGACGTCGAGCTGGCGTGGAATCCGGAGTTCCTGCGCGAGGGTTTCGCCGTACAGGACACGCTCCACCCGGACCGGATCGTGGTCGGCACGGCGAGCGACCACGCGGAGAAGCTGCTGCGCGAGGTGTACACGACCCCGATCGGGGAGGGGTCGCCGTTCATCGTGACGGACTTCCCGACCGCCGAGCTGGTGAAGACCGCCGCGAACTCCTTCCTCGCCACCAAGATCTCCTTCATCAACGCGATGGCCGAGGTCTGCGAGGCGGCCGGCGGCGACGTGGTGAAGCTGGCGGAGGCCATCGGCCACGACGAGCGCATCGGGAAGAAGTTCCTGCGGGCCGGGATCGGCTTCGGCGGCGGCTGTCTGCCCAAGGACATCCGGGCGTTCATGGCGCGGGCGGGCGAGCTGGGCGCGGACCAGGCGCTGACGTTCCTGCGCGAGGTCGACTCGATCAACATGCGGCGCCGCGGCCACATGGTGGAGCTGGCGCGCGAGGCCGTCGGCGGCGACTCGTCGTTCCTCGGCAAGCGGGTCGCGGTGCTGGGCGCGACGTTCAAGCCGGACTCGGACGACGTACGGGACTCCCCCGCGCTGAACGTCGCCGGACAGATCCATCTCCAGGGCGGTCAGGTGACCGTGTACGACCCGAAGGGCATGGACAACGCGCGCAGGCTCTTCCCGACGCTCGGATACGCCGGGTCCGCGCTGGAGGCGGTGCGCGGCGCCGATGTCGTCCTGCACCTCACCGAGTGGCGCGAGTTCCGCGAGCTGGACCCGGCGGAGCTGGGCGGGGCCGTGACGCGGCGGCTGATCCTCGACGGGCGCAACGCGCTGGACCCGGCGGTGTGGCGCGGGGCGGGCTGGACGTACCGGGCGATGGGGCGGCCGAGGGCCTGACCGGCCCCGTACTCAACTACCGGCGGGCGCCGTCCAGTTCCTCGATCGTGGCCGTCGACGCGGAACGGCGCTGCTGGGCGGCGCGCGCGATGAACTCCGTGTCGCGCAGCACACGGGCCGCGTTGCCCCACGTGAGATCGGTGATAGCGGTGTCGTCCCAGCCGCGGTCGAGCAGTTCGGCGATCAACCGCGGGTAGCACGAGGTGTCTTCGAGGCCGTCGGTGTGGGGCGCGTCCGCCTCGCGGCCGTACGTCCCGGAGAGGCCGACGCACTCCGGCCCCGCCACGTCCCGGACCCGCTCGACATGGTCGGCGACGGCGGAGACGGACGGACGGCCACCGTCCCGGGTGATCTGCTGGGGCGCGAAACTCACCATGCAGACACCGCTGTTGGCGCCGAGCAGGCTCAGGATCTCGTCGGGGACGCTGCCGTCGCCGGGGCGGTCGGTGAGGGCGCGGGCGGCGGCGTGGGAGAACATCGCCGGGGCCTTGGTGACGGCGAAGGTGGCGCGCGCCGTCTCGTCGGACGCGCCGGACAGGTCGATGACGACGCCGAGCCGGTTCAGCTCGCGCACGGCCTCCTGGCCGAAGCGGGTGAGTCCGTCGTCCGCCCAGCGCGCGCCCGCGAGGGCGAGGGCGCGCACACCGAGGAAGTGGAACGCGCGGAGTGTGGCGAGCGAGTCGCCCATGGCCGGGCCCGAGACGGGGCCGAGGAGCGAGGCGACGCGGCCGCAGTTGCGGGCGTCCGCCAGGTCCCCGGCGCCGAGCGCGATGCGCAGGCTCTCCGGGCAGGACGCGATCAGGTCCCGTACGAGGTCGATCAGCTCCAGCGTGGTGCTGACCGCCCGGCCCGCGCGGACCGCGTCGGCGTCGATGTGCAGCGACCAGAACTGCGCGCCGAGCGCGCCCGCCCGGATCCGCGGCATGTCGGTGTCGAGGAACGTCTCGCCCTGGTCGAGGTCGTGGGAGTGGTTGGCGCCGCGGCGGCGCAGCAGAGTGGGGGCGAGGCTGTTGTGGCCGTCGATGACGGGGTGCGCGGCCAGCAGCGCGCGGGCCCGCTCGGCGGACGACACGGGGACCGCGCCGTCGGCGGGCGCGGGCGGCTGCGGCGACGCGTCCAGGTCGCCGACCGCGGCTGTCGAATCCGTGTCGCAGGGGTCGTCCTGAAGGTCGGCCATGACAGGGCTCCGTGGGGTGCGAAGGCAGTAGG